>NZ_JAFLQW010000230.1 GCF_017313335.1 Phormidium pseudopriestleyi FRX01
GACCAATGACAATTGACCAATGACCAATGACAAACGACCAATGACCAATGACAATTGACCTATCCCCCATCTCTAACAGCAGTCTCAATCAACTGGGCGATCGCCACTAATGCCTCTGCCATTCCTCTTTCTGTCACCGAGGAAAATGTATCCCCAAACTCGAAATCCATCCCTGGAATTGCCACTAACCACGCTTGGGGGGCCTTGCCATAGAGGGTTTTAGCGAGGATGAGAAGGGAGGAAGGGTCGCTACTGTGGCCTAAACTTTGGGGAGACATGGAGTCATCGCCGTCGAGTTTGACTACTTGTAGTCCTTGTTCCTCTGTGGCAGGATAGGCATCGATAAAGATTGCCAAGTCTACCTGAGACAGGGGTTCGGCCAATTCCGGGGTGAGTTGGTGTTCGGACAGCGATCGCACTTGGGGTAATCCCCAGGATGCCACGGCATCCGCCACCCGTTGTCCTACGCCGTCATCGCGACGCAGGTCATTTCCATATCCGATCGCCAAAACTACCGTAGACTCCTGTTGAATTAATAGCATTTTCTTGGGTTGATTCTCTAACAATATTCTAACGTAACTTCCTTCTGTTTGTCCCGCAAAAACTTAACCACTTCCTCCACTAAACTACGGCGAATTGAAATATTCTTGGGTAACAAGGGATTCTGATAAAATTCATTAATTTTCTGACCCACCATAAATAAAATAGAGTCCGCTTGTAAGATTTCTTTCGCCAACAAGACGGATCCATTTTGGTCTGAAGGTAATCGGGTAATATCACAGTTGCAATTTTTCAAGACTTCCAGACATTTGGACAGGGTTAAAATCCCTTCTGTGACTAAATCAATCGTACTTAATTTGCCGATGGGGGGTAACTCACGCCGCATCGTTGAAATATCCATTTCAATGGTTTCCCCCAGATATTTAGCAACGATATTTCCCGTCGTCCCTCCACAGATCACTTTGCGTCCTTCAAAGGTTAGCAAGCGTTCCACATACTGTTGGTCATGACTCTTATCCAGAGGGGGACCGGTGAAAATCATTAAAGGGTTGCGTTGGCGAACATACACTCCGACAAAGGTTGCATCATCGCCAATTTTTCCCCCATAGAGGGAATAGGTTTCAGCGATGGTTTTTTGGACAATTTGTCTGGCATTTCGCGTCTGTGTCAGAAAGAGTCCTTCGATATATTTGGCAACATTATCCCATCCCCACCCGAAATTTAAGGCCACCCCTAAACCAGCATAGAGGACGCCATCACTCATGCAACCTAAAAAATCTCCTTCTTTGAGACTGCCTTCGTAAACGGTAATTTTTTTCTCTAAAATCTTCTCGGTTTTCCCCTCTAACTTGACCAATTTTCCTTGGTCAAAAAACAAGGGGGGAGGATTGTCAAAATTGATGACTTTAAAGAGGTCCGTATGATTATCAATTTGTAAAATCGTAAAGGTAGCGTAGGCAATCTTTCTAACTTGACAAATTGGTAAGGTCCCGATAACGGTTTTAATCACTTCCTCTAAGGGAACATCCTCATTCAGCATGGAAATGAGAATTTCTGTGGTGAGGGTGGCGAGAATATTCGCTTTGACCCCACTGCCTAATCCATCGGAGAGGACAATGGTGGTTTTCTCGGGAGTCTTACGAAACCGGACGCGATCGCCACAAAGTTCTTCCCCTTTTTTATTTAAACTTAAATCAAAAATATCTAAGAAACTATCCATCCTAAAGCGTCTCCCTTTCCACCAGTTTCAGAATTTTTAACAAACTGACTTTGGTTTCTGCCGTAGTTTCTCCCAGCAACCCAGCAATTTCTTGGGCGACTTTCATCTGGTTATCCACTACTTCATTGACTTTGGCAACGGTTTCTCGTTTCAGTTCGAGTAACTCTTTTTTCCGTTGCCACTCGTCGGTAATATCCACCATGATGCAGGCGATCGCATTCTGATCCCGAATCGAAAATAGGACCTGACGCACATACAGATTGTATTTGGGATATTCTTTCTCTTTCCCTCGAATCACTTCATTGTTTTCCCAGACTCGCTGAAACTCATCCACTGTCCCCAACAACCCAACTGCCGGTTTCCCCACCATTTCATCCACCGTCACATTAAACATTTTGCAAAATGCCGGATTAACGACGGCGATCGTCATGTCTTCATTTAAGACAATCAATCCATTCGGATCATACTCCCACAGGAGTTCCCACAATGTCTTTTCGCTAGTTACCATGTTTATTTAACCACTGCTAAAATACTGGGTAAAATTTCTTCTTGGAATTTGGTCTCGATATTCTCAGGGTTGATTTGCGTGAATACTTCTTCTTTGAATTTCATAACAATTCCCACGCTGCAAGTCTCCAAACAAAAAGACCCTTTTAGTTCGATTTTGTCCTCTAGTTCATACCGAATAATCAACTCCTGGAGTTGGGGCAGTACCTCATAGACTCCTAGTTGATGACAAGCAGAACCCATACATAAATAGAGATTTTCTTTGGTCATAATGTCTCCCATTTCGGTTATTTTTTCACCGACTTGGACCCAATCTGGCTTTTAAAACCCTGAAATTTTAGGATGAAACAGCCCTAACCGCTTTCTAGTCCCCCCTTCCCTCGCAAGGAAGGGGGTTAGGGGGTTAGGTCTCCCTCCGATTTTACTGAGGACCCCACCCTAACCCGGACCTTGCCAAGGTCCGGGGACCGGAAGTAAAAACCCTACTCTTGTAAGGGTTAGGTCTCCCTCCGCCTACTTTTAATGCCGATAAACCTCATTGACAACGGTACCCTTAGCATCAATTAATTCAATATGTAACGGCATTTGACCCGCTGCATGAGTGGAACAACTCAGACAAGGGTCAAAGGCGCGAATCCCGGCCTCTACTCGGTTCAACATTCCTTCTTGAATCTCATTACCATGAATAAAATGTTGGGCAATTTGAGTCACTGTTTTGTTCATTGCTAGGTTGTTTTGTCCCGTGGCAATAATCAGATTCACTTTCTTAATTAACCCATTTTCATCCACCTTATAATGATGGAATAAAGTGCCGCGAGGGGCTTCACTTACCCCGATGCCTTCTAGGTTGTTAATCCCAGCAGTGGCGCGAGTTCGGGGGGAGACGATATCCGGGTCATTGACCAGTTGTTCGATATGTTCAATGGCACAAAGAATTTCAATTAATCGGGCATAATGATAGTAGAAGGAAGAGGTAGCAACTCCACCGGCCCGATCGCGAAATTCCAACAACTCTCTATCTGCTGCTGGGGTTCCCATCCGACTACAAATATTCACCCTCGCTAAAGGTCCAACTCGATAGATTCCGTTGGGATATCCCTGGGGTTTATAATAGGGGAATTTTAGATAAGACCAGGGTTCGACTGCTTCTCCGATGTAGGATTCATAGTCATCTTCGCTGAGATTGTCGGCGACGATATTGCCATCACTATCGGTAAACCGAATCTTTCCATCGTAATGTTCCCAGAGTCCATCTTTACCTACCAACCCCATAAATAATGAGGGGAATTTACCAAAGGTTTCAACTTCGGTAGAAAAGCGGTCTAGGAGAGTTTTAAACAAACCCAGGGCGGTTTCTATGGTTTGCCGGGATTCTGGGAGGCGATCGCGAATCCAGGCGCAACTCTCTTCAGACAAGGGCGATCGCACCCCGCCGGGAACCGCCCAAGAAGGGTGAATTTTTTTCGCCCCTAACAGTTCAATAATCTTTTGTCCAAACTGCCGTAAGCGAATCCCACTTCTGGCCAAATCGGGGTCTGCGGCAATCAATCCGAAAACATTCCGTTTCGCTGGGTCACTATCCCATCCTAACAGAAAATCAGGACTACTCAGATGGAAGAAACTCAAGGCATGAGACTGAGTAATCTGGGCCAAATTCATCATTCGCCGCAATTTTTCCCCCGCCGGTGGAATTGTGACTGCTTGAATTTTATCCCCTGTTTTGGCGGAAGCAAGCAGGTGGGAAACGGGACAAATTCCGCAAATTCTAGCAGTAATTCCGGCCATTTCCCACATGGGACGACCTTCGCAAAATTTCTCAAATCCGCGAAATTCGACGACGTGGAAGCGGGCATCTTCGACTTCTCCGGCATCATCTAAATAGACGGAGATTTTGGCGTGTCCTTCAATGCGGGTGACTGGATCGATGACGATTGTTTTAGACATATAGTTAACCACTGATTTCACTGATTTTCACAGAGGGGGAGAGAGGGGACCGAGGGGAGAGAGGGGATTGAGGGTCTTTCTCCTCGGTGGGTTGGGTTATCCGAATTTAATCATGGAACGCCCTTTCATTTCGGGTAATTCTCCCCGGAGGAGGGGTTCGACGGTTGCTAAAATTCGTTGGGCAGAAGGGGGGCAACCGGGCATGAATAGATCGACATCGACGACTTCATGGACGGGACGGACGCGATCGAGAAGTTCGGGGACGATGCCGGGAAAATAGGGAAGTTGCCGGGTTTCGTCGCTTAATTCTAGGTAGCAACGTTTGAGGACGGTTTCCGCTTTTCCTAACATATTTCGCATCCCCGGAACGTTGGCGGTTACGGCACAATCTCCGAAGGAAATTAGGAATTTGGTGCGCTTTCTTGCTTGGATGAGGAGTTCCATATTTTCCTCGTTGGCGACGGCCCCTTCTACGAGACAAACATCTACGTTTTCGGGATATTCTTTGATATCAGAGGCAACGGGACTGAAGACAATATCGACTTTTTCGGCGAGTTCAATTAACCATTCGTCTAGGTCGAGAAAGGACATATGGCAACCGGAACATCCGCCTAACCAAACTGTTGCGAGTTTTATCTTGTCCATTCTTTGTTCTCCCTTGCATTCACGATAAATTCTAATTTGCTGCGATCGCGAGTCATTTCGGCAACGGTAGAACCCTTACGGAAAATTGACCCAGTTGGACAAGCTTCGACACATTTACCACAACTGGTACAGGCATCAACGCTTCCCCAAGGTTGATTTAATCCGGTGACTACTTTGGCGGCAACTCCGCGAAACGCGACGTCCCAAACATGAGCACCTTCGATTTCATCACAAACTCGCACACACCTTGTACAGAGGATGCAACGATTGTGGTCAATGCCGAATTGAGGGTGGGAAATATCAATTTCGCGATCGGGAAACCGATAGGGAAATCGACTGTGATCCATGCCTACTTCAATGGCTAAATCTTGCAGTTCACAGTTCTCATTGGCGACACAAACGGCACAGACGTGATTGCCTTCGGAAAATAGCATTTCCACAATCATGCGCCGATATTCTTGCAGGCGATCGCTGTCGGTGGTGATATCCATGCCTTCTGCCACTTGAGTCACACAAGACGGCAGCATTTTATTCACCCCGGCAATTTCCACCAGGCACAACCGACAAGCGCCCACATCGCTGACTCCGTTGAGATGACAAAGGGTGGGAATCCTAATTCCCGCTTCCTTGGAGGCATCCAGAACGGTTGTCCCCTCTTCGATGGCGAGGTCAACTCCATTAATTTTTAAGGTAACGACTGACATATCTTTTCTCTCTGTGTTAGATCGATAAGTTGCGATCGGGGCAACTTGAAAATTGCCCCATTCTCTTCTAGGAGGTAACTGATACCGCTGTCCCGGCGGGAACTTTCCCATTCGGACTGTCTTTCAACAGGGCTAAATACTCCTCTCGGAAGTAGCGCAAGGTACTCATCACCGGGTTGGGGGCCGTCATTCCTAACCCGCACAAACTGGTGTTTTTTACCATGTCACACAGTTGTTCAAGTTTCTCAATATCCTGAAGCGTTGCCTCTTTATTCAGGATTTTGGTCAGCATTTGATACATCTGCACCGTACCCGCCCGACAGGGAATACATTTCCCGCAGGATTCACCCCGGCAGAACTCCATATAAAATCGGGCAACCTCAACCATGCTGGTCTTTTCATCCATGACCACCATACCGCCCGACCCCATCATGGACCCGATTTTCACCAGGGAATCGTAATCCACTGAGGTATCTAACATCGATTCGGGAATACAACCCCCAGAAGGTCCGCCGGTTTGGACTGCTTTGACTTTGCCATTGGGGACACCGCCGCCCATTTCTTCGACAATCTCACGCAGGGTAATCCCCATCGGCACTTCTATCAGTCCGTTGTTGCGAATCTGACCTGTGAGGGCAAAGACTTTGGTTCCTTTACTCTTTTCAGTCCCAATCCCAGCATACCAGTCGCCGCCTTCTCGGATAATTGCCGGAATATTGGCAAAGGTTTCCACATTATTAATTAACGTCGGCGACTTCCAGAGTCCTTCTTGGGCGGGGTAGGGTGGACGAGGGCGCGGATTTCCCCGTCCCCCTTCAATGGACTGAATTAATGCGGTTTCTTCCCCACAAACAAAGGCCCCGGCCCCAATTCTAATCTCGATTTTAAAGTCAAATGGGGAATCAAAAATCTGACTGCCCAGAATCCCGTATCTTTTCGCTTGTTTAATCGCCTTTTGCAACCGTTCGATCGCCAGGGGATATTCCGCCCGTACATAAATATATCCCTCCGTCGCCCCGATCGCATAAGCGGCGATCGTCATTCCCTCTAACACGCGATGCGGGTCACTTTCCAACACCGACCGATCCATAAATGCACCGGGGTCGCCTTCATCAGCATTACAAATCACATACTTCTGCTTTCCGGGCATTTTCGCGACTGTCGCCCATTTCAACCCCGTGGGATATCCACCGCCACCCCGTCCCCGCAATCCACTCTTGCTAATCTCATCAATGGTTTCCGAGGGCGTGAGGTCATGAATCGCTTTATACAGCGGTTCATATCCCCCAAAGGCGATATATTCCTCAATCCGTTCTGGGTCGATTTTCCCACTGGTTTCCCGCACAATCCGCATCTGCCGCGCAAAAAATGGATGTTCTGGGTCACCTTCTACTGCACTTGCTGTCCCGCCATCGATCGCCTCAATAATGCTGGCGGCATCATCCGGGGTCACTTCTTCATATAGCTTGTTCTGGGCCTCAATTTGGACCAACGGCCCACGCCCGCAAAATCCCATACAACCGACGCCAACCACTTGGACGCGATCGCCCATCTTCTTCTCTTTACAAGTCTGTTCTAAATTCTTCTTGATGCCGAGGGAGTTGGACGCCTGACATCCCGTTGAAGTACAACAATGTACTCGGATGGGTTTCTGGGCCGTCCGTTCCTTCTCTCCAATCTCCCTAAGTTCTGCTAAATCCATAGTGTTTTAACCTCTCGCTTTCTTCCGTTCAAGGAGGAGGGTTGTCTGGGTCAATGGGTGAAACCTTCTCCTTACCTATAACTCTCTCACCCTACTTGATCCATCCTTTAATATGATCGAGTGCTTGTTCCGAAGTCTGCTTCCCAGATACAGTTCCGTCATACACCACCACCGGCGCAATTCCACAGGCCCCAACACACCGGGCCGTGATTAAGGAAACCTCACCATCTGCCGTGGTTTCTCCTTGCTGAATCCCCGTCCGTTTCTCCAGGGATGCCAATACCTCACCCCCTCCTTTCACATAACAGGCGGTTCCCAGGCACACCACGCAGGTATGTGAACCACTCGGTTTCAGGGAGAACAAGTGGTAAAATGTAGCCACCCCATAAACCCGACTTAACGGCAACTTCAGATTTCGCGCTACATATACTAATACATCTTCTTCCAGATACCCAAACGCTTCCTGAGCTTTATGGAGTACCTCGATCAGCGCATCTTGCCGATACTGGTTCCGCTTCATCGTGATATCCAGGACCTTAAAGCGCTTATCCCCACTCGGATGCTCTTTTGCCGCTTTTTCCTTCGGGGCGGATTTCTCTTGATCGTCGCTCTTTACCGCAGTTGATTGCATAGCTTATATCCTTACTCTAAACCGTGATCTCCTGGCACTGAATCGTTCCTTCCTCCCTTAACTCTCCCGTTAGTCCGGGACTAGACATCACCCCTTGACCCTTTTCTCTACCCTCCCCTGTTCTTTCTCTACTGTACCGCTTAACCATAAAACATTTTCATTCATTCTATAAATTTTTGTAATGTTTTTTTAAGAGTGCTGTGGAGATGACTTTAATCCAAGTCGTTTATCTTATCATAGAAAATAGAGAAACTTACCACAAATTTAAACCCTTTAGGAATTCTCACGGTTTTCTGATAAACCTGGGTTAAAATCAACCCATTTATCCCCCTGTATCTTGCAGTTTCTCCCTGATTTAATCCAGAAAGCGGCAATTTTTATCAACTTCTTAAGAGAATGTTAAATTTTAAAAGTATGGAAATTTTGATAATTGTTGTGCCTTTGACAATAGATGTGTCTAGGGTCTGTTCCGGATAGTAGAGCGTTGCTTAGTTTAACAATCAAAAAGTTGCCAAAGTCAGAAAAACCCATCGCCCATCATCTGCGGTCAAGTCACCCATTACCCAAACCCATTCGGGGTATTTTCCAAACAAAACCGTTGTTAAAGTTACCGAAACCCACTCTTAAAATTAATTTAAGAATTGGCAAATGGGAGGATGGGAGAGATCGGAGAATATTAAACATCCCGACGTCAGTCGTTATCCAGGTTTGTAGTAACGACTTCAGTCGTTATCCCCGCCTCCGCTTCAACAAATCCGAGGCAACTGTTCCCCACTCAGCATATCCAAAATCCGACTCGCACCGATTTGACTCCGCAACGTCACCAAACCCTGACCCGTCCCCGTCACCGTCCCGATCGCCACCGCATCCACACCCAACGGATGAGACTTCATCACCTCCAAAGCGCGACTCGCACAGTCTGCCGGAACAAACGCCACAAATCGCCCCTCATTCGCCACATAAAGCGGGTCAAATCCCAAAATCTCACAAGCACCCCGGACCTGTTCCTGAACGGGAATCGACCGTTCATCAATGGCAATCCCTACCCTTGCCGATGCTGCAATTTCATTTAACGCACTAGATAACCCACCGCGTGTTAAATCTCGCAAACAATGTATTTCGATGCCAGCATCCAGTAAATGTAAGACAAGGGAGGCGATCGCCGCTGAATCACTCTCAATCGTCGTTTCAAACTCCAACCCCTCACGGACTGCCATAATCGCAATCCCATGTCGTCCCAAATCCCCATTAATCAGCAAAACATCCCCCTCACGCACCGATTGCGGCGCGATCGCCTGGTCATGTTCAATCATCCCCAATCCGGAGGTATTGATAAAAATCCCATCTCCCTTGCCGCGATCGACCACCTTAGTATCCCCAGTCACAATTTGTACCCCCGCCTTCTCTGCTGCCGCCTGCATCGACTGTACCACCCGCCACAGAGTCTCCATCGGCAACCCCTCCTCCAAAATAAACCCCGCAGTTAGATACAAAGGACGAGCACCACTCATCGCCAAATCATTTACTGTCCCATGAACCGCCAAGGAACCAATATCCCCACCGGGAAAAAATAGGGGACGAATCACATAGGAATCCGTCGTCATCGCAATTTTAGTTCCTGGCAACGTCAACGCCACCGAATCATGAGGAACACCGGATGGTGTCCCAAACACCGGCAAAAACATCCGTTCAATCAACTGGCGCATCAACGTTCCCCCACCCCCATGCGCTAACAACACATGAGGATATTGAGAAATCGGAATCGGACAGGTTAGGGTAAAATCTTCTATCATTGCCACTGTTTCTATCAACTAAAGATATTCTACCCCGAGCCCGAACCTCTCCCCCTCGTCTAGCGCCAAACTACTGTACCCCTGCGCTAGTTTTACCCAAAGTTCGGATTTTTATCGGGGTGAGGAATAAATCCCCTGAAATAAGGGATATCAGGAACCTTACCCCATCCCATAGCACCTTCTTAAATCCCTATGCATCCCTCTCAACCTCTCAATTCCAACAAAAACCCCTCTCATCCCTTGACTCGCCGCCATTTCTTGAAGTTAGGCGGGTTATCCAGTCTCGGATTTTTAGCCGCTTTATCCGGTCCCCATTTATGGGAAGGAATGGCAAAAGCACAAGCCCAACAAACGCCTAAACTTTCTACTTTTAAATTTACCACAGTTACCGTCAATGAAACAGGAGAAATCATTCAGAAAGTCTGCAAAGAAACCCAATATTTTCGCGAACCTGTAGGCAAGGGTTTCGGGGTTGATTTAATTCAGATTCCTGGGGGTGTTTTTTTGATGGGTTCCCCCCCTACAGAATTAGAACGATATGACAGTGAAGGTCCTCAACACTCGGTAACTTTGCCGGACTTCTTTTTAAGTCAATCTCCCATTACTCAGGCACAGTGGCAAGAGGTGATGGGAAACAATCCCTCCACTTGGCAACAAGCTGATTTACCCGTAGAAAATGTCTCCTGGTATGATGCCGTAGAATTTTGTAATCGACTGGCACAAAAAACGGGACGGGGGTATCGTCTGCCGTCGGAAGCGGAATGGGAATATGCTTGTCGCGCCAAAAGCTCCACACCCTTTTATTTTGGTGAAAAAATCACCGCAGCGTTAGGGAATTATGATGAAGTTTTAACGGAAATTCATCCCCACCAAACCACCCCAGTTGGTAGTTTTCCGGCGAATGGTTTTGGATTGGTTGATATGCATGGAAATCTGTGGGAATGGTGTCAGGATTTATGGCATAATAACTATGAGGGTGCGCCAATCGATGGCAGTGCCTGGGAAGTCGGAGGAAATCCAGGATTTCGGATGCTACGAGGCGGGTCCTGGCATGATTTACCTTGGTATTCTCGGGCGGCACAACGGTTTGGCAAGGAACCGGATTCTCAAGAGGCGATCGCCGGTTTTCGGATTGCTCTTTCTAATCTCAATTAACCACAGATTTCACAGATTGACACAGAAATTTTTCCGTGAAAATCTGTGAAATCTGTGGTTATTCTGAATTTACCGGCATTCTAAGGTTTTCATGGCGATGTCGGTAGTCAGGAAAATGCGATCGCTGCCGATAAATTCAGTAAATCCGATTTTTTCGAGTTTATCCAATACCGGCCCTTTCACTTCGGCCAGATAAAAGTCTATTCCGACTCCCTTTAAATCTTCAATTAAACTTTTCAAAGTTTCCAAACCACTGCCATCAATCACATTTACGGCGTTGCATACTAATACTAAATGCTTGACTTCAGGATGATTTGCGATGGCATTTTGCACATAATTCTGCAAGTATTTCGCATTCACAAAATACAGACTTTCATCCACCCGAATCGCTAAAACATGAGGGCAGGTTTTTACGGTATGGCGTTGGACATTGCGGAAATGTTCCGTATCTTCAATTCGTCCCACTATGGCAATATGAGGTTTGCTAGTGCGCCACAGATGCAGGGCCAAAGAAATGCCGGCACCGATGAGAATTCCGGTTTCTACGCTAGTGGCAAGGACCGCAATAAATGCAGCACACCAGGCGATCGCATCTCCTTTATCATACCCCCACAGTCGTTTTAATGTGCCAAAATCTAACAAATTCGCCACAGCTACTAAAATAATTGCAGCTAAAATAGTTTGGGGTAAAAAATAAAATAAGGGCGTTAGAAACATGACCGTAATCGCAATCACTAACGCCGTAATAATCGATGCCAATCCCGTATTTGCACCCGCCGCAAAATTCACCACGGACCGACTCAATCCCCCAGTCACTGGATATCCCCCAGTAAAAGCAGCACTAGCATTGGCCGCCCCTAATGCAATTAATTCCTGGTTTGCATCGAGTTTTTGGCGTTTCTTACTCCCTAAAAAACTCCCCACGGCAAATGCTTCCATAAATCCCACAAAGCTAATCGCTAAAGCAGCCGGAAATAACTGTTGCAGGGTAGTTACATCCAAAACTGGGAGGGAAATCGGCGGCAATCCTTGGGGAATAGTTCCCACCACTTTCACTCCAGCAATTTCATCTAATCTCAATCCCCAAACCAATAAAGAACTGAAAATCACCAGCAGCAAAGGGGCGCTTTTGGTAATCGGGACGATCACCACTTCCGAGACTCGCCATTGTTTCAGATAATCCTTAACTTTTTTGTTAAATAATATTAAAATAACCAAAGCAGCTACCCCTAAAATTAAGGTAACTCCATTGGTATTTCCCACTTGCCCGCCTAAATAAGAAACCAGTTGTAAAAATGACTCGGTTTGGGGAATTTTTACCCCCAATAAATGTTTAAATTGACTGACTCCAATTAAAATAGCCGCTGCACTAATAAATCCCGAAATCACCGACTGACTGAGGAAATTTACCAGAAACCCGAGGCGGAATACTCCCATGAGAATTTCAATGATTCCCACCATCCAAGCTAGGGTTAAGGCTAATCCTAAATATTCAGCCGTATTTTCCGCAGCGAAGGCACTGACTGCGGCAGCAACCATCAGAGAATCCACCGCACCCGGCGCAACGGAGAGGTTGCTACTCGTTCCTAAACAAGCGTAGACAATCAGAGGTAAAATGCTGGCATATAACCCCACTTCTGGGGGTAATCCTGCCAGCATTGCATAAGCCATGCCTTGAGGAATCAGCAAGCTGGCGACGATAATTCCAGCGGTAATATCTCCCACTAAATACTCGCGCCGGTAATGCAATCCCCAATTTAAAATGGGAATATATTGTTTGATTGCGTTCATCAAAAGACTCGGTAAAAAGGTAGGGTAATTTCCCTGAGTAATTGTAGGTTAACCACAGATTTCACAGATTTTCACTGAGAAACTGGATTCAAAGTCCCTCTCCCCTTTTGGGAGAGGGATTTAGGGTGAGGGCCTAAACAACGGCGGGTTTACCACAGCCCTCGTTGGCAGGAACTGCTTCAGCAATTTTCTTGGGATTCGGCAAATTGAGGTTGTTCATTTGTTCAATGAAACTGTCGCGGTCTTTGCCCACAAACCGAGGGTTATAGTTTTTTTCTTCAATAATGGTGGAGACGGTTCTGCCTTGGTAGTCATGACCGGGATAGACTAAGGTTTCATCGGGTAAAGTGAAGATTTTTTCGTTAATACAATCATAGAGTAATCCGGGATTACCACTTTGAAAATCTGTGCGTCCACATCCGCGAATCAGCAGGGAGTCTCCGGTTAAAATGCGATCGCCATTGACGAGATAGGCATTATGACTATCGGTATGTCCCCAGGTCGCGATCGCTTTAATTTCGATGTCCCCAACCTGTAAAATTTCTCCATCTTTGATGAAGCGATCGGCACAGGCAGCGCTGGCATTTTCTGGGACGATTCCCTGACAGTTGGTCCGCGATCGCAGTTCTCCAGTTCCCGTGATGTGATCCGCATGAATATGGGTTTCCAGGCAATAGCGCAAAGTTAATCCCAACTCTTGCACCAGTCGCAAATCGCGATCAACTTGCTCGATTACCGGATCGACTAACATCGCTTCTTTGGTCGTTTCGTCAGCGATTAAATAGGTATAGGTGCTGGTTTCATTGTCATACAGTTGGCGAAATAGCATCGGGGGTTTCTCCTTTGAGTTAATTTCTGCGGTTGACTTGCTAATAGTCTCGCCCTACCCCAGTTTCTGGGTCTCCTGGGAGGCGATCGCCTTTTGTGGATCACGAGTGCGATCGGCCTAGGATGCTGGCAGCAGATCAAGACGACTTGCTTTTTACCTGTCTACTACTATATAGTAATATAAGAATAACTTTTTGACAACCGGCCAAAAAAGTAGAGGCCACCCCCGGGAGTTGGAGTCAGTCACTTTACTCCCCCCTCTTTTTCAGCAAAAATACTCATCATTAGATAAAAACGATGGTCAACCTCACACAACACCCCTCCCTAATCCAAATTCCGCAACCCCAAACCCAAGTTCGCAAAACCATCCATCACCAAATCCTGGCGATCGGGGGTGGATCAGCGGGAATTTCCACCAGTTCCCAACTCTTAAGAAAAAACCCCGCCTTAGATATCGCCATAATCGAACCCTCAGATATCCACTATTATCAACCCGGTTGGACCTTAACCGGCGGCGGAGTCTTTCAAATTGAACACACCCGCAAACGTCAAAAAGATGTCATGCCAAAAGGCGTAACTTGGATCAAAGACAAAGCCGTCAAACTTAACCCCGACGGCAATACCGTCATTACCGCCAGTGGGATAGAGATAGAATATGACTGTTTAATTGTCTGTCCGGGAATTCAAATTGACTGGCATTTAATCAAAGGTCTTAAACAAGCCCTCGGCCAAGAAGGCGTCACCTCCAATTATTCCCCAATTTATGCGCCCTACACTTGGGAAACCATTAAAAATTTCCAAGGCGGTAACGCCCTCTTTACCTTTCCCAAAACCCCGATTAAATGCGGAGGAGCGGCCCAAAAGGTCATGTACATGGCTGATGATACATTTAGAAGTAAATGGGGAGTTCGAGAGCGCTCTAAGGTCATGTTTTTGACCCCATCTACTAAAATGTTTACCGTCCCAGCTTATTCCAAAATTTTAGAAAATGTCGTAAAACAGCGGGATATAGAGGTAAAATTTCAGCACAATCTTAAGGAAATTCGCCCCGAAACCAAAGAAGCTATTTTTGATGTTCTCCTCAATAACTCTCCCGTGGATGAACTTAGCATCAAGTACGATATGATTCACGTTGCACCCCCTCAAAGCGCTCCTGAATTTATTAAACAAAGCCCTCTGGCCGTGCCGAATAATCCTTATGGTTGGGTGGATGTGGACCGAGATACCCTGCAACATACCCGCTATCCTAATGTCTTCGCCCTTGGGGATGTCTCCTCCCTCCCCACCTCTAAAACTCTGGCCGCAGTTCGCAAGCAAGCGCCGGTTTTGGCCGAAAACTTACTGGCATTTTTGGACTCAAAACCCCTCCAAGCTCGCTACGATGGCTACACTTGTTGTCCCTTAATTACCGGCTATGACAAAACAATAATGGCCGAGTTTGATGCGTACAATTGTCGTCCAATTTCGAGTTTTCCGCTCAATCCCGCCAAAGAACGCTGGATCATGTGGCTGATGAAAAAACACATGATGCCTTGGATTTATTGGAATCGGATGTTAAAAGGATCGCGGTTTGAGGGGGATTACATTAAATTTATGCAGTGGCAGGAAAAATCACCCCCTTTTGATTAGATATCTGCTCTAAATGAAAGAGAAAATTCCTCCAAGTAGTGGGAGCATCTGGCTCCCTACTATTGTCTGCTCAAAATGATTTACTCTGGCTATACCTTTTTATGATTGTGTTCCAATCCGAGCATAATATTCTCATGCACCCGTTCCATCAACTCAGTGTAATCGGTGTATTTTGTGGCGCTTTATTCGCCGCAATTCACGGCTCCTTAGTCACTTCTTCTTTAGTTCGCGAAACCACCGAAAACGAATCGAATAACTTCAGTTATAAGTTCCGCCAAGGAGTAGGGTGGGCATTGCCCACCTTTCTGTGCAGATGGGCATTGCTTTCTGTGTAGGTGGGCATTGCCCACCCTACTTCTGTTCAAGTTTTTGCGTGTTTTTGGGGTGTCAAATAGGCTCTACTAGCCGCATTTTTATCGAAATTAGAAAGGCTTTAACGTTCCCTCAAAATTCCCGGAGTCCAGAAAACAATTAGAAACTTAAAACTTGACAGTTCTCCCTCAAAATGTTCTATAATAAAAGAAACAACCAGCCCGAGTGGGTACTTTTCCCGTTTGGGCCAAGCAACTCCCCCTCATTTTAATGGTTCTCAAATAGAATAATCCTCAAGCGAGACGCCACTTTCTATTTATTTCCTCATATTGAATTAACTGAAACAGAGGCTAACTATGACGGCAAATCAGACTAAACAACTGCTCGATATTGACGCGCTAACCTTGCAACAGGGATTAAGCGACCAAAAAATATCCCTGATTGATGTGCGAGAACCGGGGGAATTTGCTGGGGGACATATCCAAGGGGCTACCCTATTACCCCTGTCTCAATTTGACCCAAACTCGCCTAAATTGCAGGGGGACAAAGATATCGTTCTCTACTGTCAAAGTGGCAACCGTTCCCGACAAGCGGCGCAAAAACTCTTAGCGGCAGGAGTTCCCGAGGTGATGCACCTCAAAGGGGGAATAACCGGATGGAAACAAGCGGGATATCCGGTAGAAGTGCATAAAAATGCCCCGATTTCTATTTTCCGTCAGGTTCAAATTGTGGCAGGATCCCTGGTGTTTATTGGCACAGTTCTCGGTCATTTTGTTAACCCGGGGTTTTTAATTCTGAGTGGGTTTGTGGGTGCCGGTTTAGTCTTTGCTGGCATTACTAACACTTGTGCAATGGGAATGCTGTTGGCTAAACTTCCTTACAATCAAGTGAAGTAGTCAGGCGAATTTGAAGGGACCATACTGGGGTATAGCAAACTGCTATACTCCTTTTTTTATTCTTTTTCAGAAATCCCTTCCAGTTTGTGAGGGTTTTCGAGGCGACATCCGACGTGATTTCTATGAGCATTTATACTTGATAGCGGCGATCGCCATCAGAATTTCTCCTATCCCCAAGGGAATATGAGAGATTTTTCTCCCCTTTTAGGCGATCGGTCTTGACAGCCTAAAAACTTTACCAGAAACGGTTTTCAGCTTTGTAAGGGGTTTTATTTTTGACGAAATATTAAGAAATGTAACAAAATCGCCCTTTTCTGAGAAAAGTTCTGTAATATAACTATATAGCGATAGACCAAAATTACGAGGTCACATCTGTGCCGAAAAATCAGAGGTGGAGCGATGGGAAAATTATTTAACGAACTCAAACAAGACATTCAATACCAACATGGAATGAATGCCTGCCTAAACTGCGGCATCTGTACTGCGGTTTGTCCAGCGGCTGAAGTATATGACTACTCTCCCAGAGAGGTGATGAACATTTGCCAAAGTGAAGATGATAAATGGCTCATCGACTTGTTGAAGTCAGACAAAATTTGGTTTTGTGGACAATGTTATTCCTGTAAACCCAGATGTCCGAGAGGTAACAGTACCGCCGATGTGATTCTTGCCTTGCGTCGCCTTTCCATTCGTCACGGTTACTTTGCCGAGTCAGAAAAAGGCAGACAGCAATTGTTCGCCAAGCGAGTCTTTGGGGAAAATATGCTCAAACGAGGCTACACCTTAGTCGCGGAAAATATCACCCCGGAGCATTTCCCCGAGCTCGGAGAAAACTGGGAATACTATTTTGAACATATGGCGGAAATGCGAGTCTGGTGGGATGTGCCAATGGATCTGGAAAATAGCCCCGGTTCCCACCGGATGATTCCTGAAAAAGACATGGAAGAATTGCGGGCCATTTATCAAGCAACCGGGGCGATTCAGTTAATGGATGCGGTGGAAAAAGGCATGGAAAAGAAACTCGGGAGCCGAGAAGAAGTCGAAAAATTTTGGGAAAATTGGGTAGAAACAGCGGATAGTCGCAACTACGAAATGGACGAACCTAAATAAGGAGAACTAGCATCTATCCAGGGAATAGCTTTGAAAACTGAAGAAGCAGTCTGGATGCTACACCAGGTTGAAACTGGCTTGTTTGCTAATAAAGACTCAATGGATTCTCAGACTAGAATGTTTGACAATGTTTGACGTGAATTAAGGTTAATTTTTGAGATTAATTTCTGAATTAACCCGAACATAAATTTTCCCATAAAATTGTAGTAAATCAGGATGATACCTCATGAAAGTAGCAAGAGAAAATCTGGCTTGGAAACAACACGAGAAGCATTTGCCGACGATAGATGATGAAGGGGGGAAATTGTGGGGATGCTTCCGCAGTTGCTTCTTGCAAAGTGCGGCCCCTTACACGGAAGGGGTTGCCTATAAAATTTTGAAAAATGATTTGGGGATGGATTTGCGGGAAGCCGCTGGACATACTTCTTGTGGGGCGATCGGCTATCACGGCGATGTCACCACCATTGAAACTCAAATGGTCATAGCCGCGCGGAATTTTTCCGTCGCTCATCACGAATTAGGAGTAGATAATCTCTTTTCATTCTGTGTGACTTCTTTTGCGAATTATACAGAAATGATTAAGCTTTGGGAAGAAGACCCGGAGTTGCGGGAATATACGGCAAAAACTTTAAAAGAAACCACAGGTCGAGAGTTTTGGATTCCCCACGTTTCAGGGGGAAGGCCATCGGTGGTCCATGCGTCTGATGTTTTCTTTGCCAACCGGCATAAATTGGCAGCTAAAGCTAAGTATAGCCTGAAGGGAATTAAGGCTGTGGATCATATTGGATGTCACTATGGGAAAATTTTTCCCGGTGAGGCTATGGGTGGAGTGGAGTTTCCGCAAACTTTGGTGGGGTTACTAGAGGCTTTTGGCGCGACCATTGTGGATTATCCTGAACGTCGGCATTGCTGCGGGATGGGTTTTCGTCAGTGCGCTTTTCCCGAGAACCGAGACTATACCGCCAGTAGCGTATATAAGAAAATGGCCAGTTTGAAAGAAGCGCATCCAGACTGCAATTTGATTCTGACGAATTGTCCGGGTTGTACGGTATTTTTGGATGCCGAACAAGGGACGATTAAAGAGGTTTTGGAAGAAGAGTTTAATGTCAGCGTTTTGGATTACGCCCAATTGACTGGGTTAATGTTGGGCTATGACCCGTTTAAAGATTGCGGATTTAATGCCAAGGTGGTTGAGGTTGAACCTTTGCTGGATAAAATTGGCATTCCCTACGATAAATCTAAAACGGCGCAAGAACGCAGAAGACCATTTTAGAACCCCTCTATAGCAGATCCTTTATCAGTTGTGGAATGCCCTCAACCCTTTCTCGTCGGCGGCCCAAAGGGGGAGAGGGGAGCTATATATGTCATAAATCATTTAGGATTGCTATAGCCCCCTTGGGAGTGGGCATGAAGACTCAGGGATTCCGTTTGAATTTTAGAAAAATTAAAGGTGAAAAAATGAACAATCAGGTTGTTGTAATTGGTGGCGGCCCTGCTGGAATGGCAGCGGCAGGAAAACTGCAAAATTTTGGTTTAAATGTGGTTTTGATTGAGAAAAAGGCAGAAGTTGGCGGGCATTTAAATAAGTGGTATAAAGTGTTTCCGGATTTTACGGAGGCGTCAGAAATTACCGAGAATCTGAAGGCCGGTTTGGGGAGTACCCGGATTTTAAATAATGCGACGGTGACTGAGATTAATGGTTCGGCCCCTAATTTTCAAGTAACGACTTCCACGGGAGAAGAATTGGAGGCAGCGGCGATTCTGGTTTCGACTGGATATAAGCATTTCGATGCGAGGTTGAAAGAAGAATATGGGTACGGAATTTATGATAATTGCATCACTTCGGTGGAACTGGATGGGATGCTGAAGGCGCAAAATGTGAAAACTCGTTCTGGCAAAGTGCCGAAGAAAGTGGCGATGATTCACTGTGTTGGGTCTCGCGATGAGAAGGTGAATAATAATTATTGTTCGCGAGTTTGTTGTACGAATGCGATTAAGGTGGCGATCGAGGTTAAGGAACAAAATCCCGAGTCGGAAATTTACTGCCTTTATATGGATATTCGGGTGTTTGGTCGCGGGTATGAGGAACTCTACCGGACGTCTCAAGAAGAGCATGGTGTGCAGTTTTTGCGGGGTCGGCTTTCGGAGGCGAGTGAAAAAAATGATGGGAGTTTGTTGCTGCGGTTCGAGGATACGTTAACGGCTAAACCGATGCGGTTGACGGTTGATTTGTTGGTTCTGATGGTGGGGATGGAAGGGAATCCGGAGTTAGCTGAGGTGGCGGGTTTAAGTTTGGGTTGCGATCGCTTCTATGCCACGGCGCATCAGCAGTATTCTAATAATCATTCGACGCGATCGGGGATTTTCCTAGCTGGGGCGGCCACGGGACCTAAAGCGATTATGGAATCGATTACGGATGGGCGATCGGCGGCGGCAGAAATTGCCAGTTTTTTGGCAAGTCATCCCGACAATTTCTCCTCTCATACTAATGGAAAATCGGCAGTAACCTTGACCTCTTTTGTGAAGTGAGGATAGAAAAATGGTAACTAAGTCAACATCAAAGCGAGCCAAAAAGTTTGTATTTGGTCTAAAAACCGATCGCCAGCTTGATGGCGATAAAATGAACTCAGATTTTGTCAAGAAAGTGATCGCTGAAGGCGGTGATGGGGCGGCGATCGCCGCCTGTATGCAGTGTGGAACCTGTAGCGGAGGTTGCACCAATATTGACCTCATGGATATGTCACCGCGAACCCTAATTTTAATGGTGCAACGAGGGGAATGGGAAAAGGTTCTTAACAGTAATGCCTTGTGGATGTGTAGTTCCTGTTATATCTGTACCTCTCGATGTCCCCGTGGGGTGCGTCCCTCGGATGTGATTGAATCAGTCAAGGCGATCGCCATTCGTCAAGGCATCGAAAACGACTCAACCCGATTCAATCAAATCTTTGTCGAATTAGTTCAAAAACGCGGCATTTTGTTTGAACCCGAATTGATGCATAAATATGGCGGATTACAAGGTCTAATCGACCAAGCCGAATTAGGAATCAAATTAACCCTCAAAGGGAAAATGTCACCCTTCCCAGACAAAGTAAAAGACCCCAAAAAATTTAGCGCCGCCTTAGAAAAGGCCAAAAAACAATGAAAAAATATTCGTATTATCCCGGTTGCAGCCTGCATACCACCGCCAAAGAGTTTGATATTTCAACTAGAGTCGTCATGCAGGAATTAGGAGTTGAACTAGAAGAACTCAAAGACTGGTCTTGTTGTGGTGGTTCCGTAGCAGCGGGAGTTTCTCATGATATGGGCATGGCGATGGCCGCTAGAAATGTGGCCCTTGCCCAAAAACAAAATCTCGATTTGTTAGCATCTTGTTCTGGGTGTTATAATAAATCAGCTAGGGCACTTAAAGCCTTAAAACAACCCACTGAACAAGATAGAATTATGGCTATCCTGTCAGAAATGGGGGTTGATGTTTCTGACTATAATATCCGAGTCAGAAATGTGGTGGATGTATTAGTGAATGACCTCGATATTGCCTCCCGAGTCCAAAAGCCCTTAACGGGTTTAAAAGTTGCCTGTTATTACGGCTGTCTTCTGACTCGCCCCGCCGATATCACCGGGTGGGATTCACCAATGTTTCCCACATCAATGGACCGATTGTCGGAAATTTGTGGGGCGGAAGTAGTTGATTTTCGGTCAAAAACCAAGTGCTGCGGCGGCCCGATTTTGGTATCCAAGCAGGATGTAGCCTTTGACCTAACGAAAAAGCTACTAGATGAAGCCAAATCCCTCGGCGCTGATTGTATCGTTTTAGCTTGTCCGTTATGTGACACCAACCTAGAACTGCGCCAGGCGGATATCGAAAAGCAATACAACGTTTCTTACAATTTACCGATTCTCTATATCACCGAAATCATCGGCCTAGCATTGGGAATCAAACCCGGAAAATTGGGAATGAACAAGCATATTGTTTCCCCGAAACCTGTTTTGGCAAAATTAGGGCTTTAACGTCCTATTTCCTCGGAACACGATTCAAGAACCGTTAAATTACCCCCTAACTCATCATGTTTAACAACGTTGGAACTTTAGATAGAATTGTGCGATTACTCTTCGCGGCCAGTCTGCTGTACGCCGGATTGAATCTCTATGCCGGGACCAGCTTAGGTCTGGGATTAGATGTCGCCGCTGCCTTACTCACCTTCAGCGGGTTGTTTGGATTTTGTGGAGTTTATCGTTTGTTAGGGATTAGCACCCGCAAATCCCCAAACTAACCCCGGTCAGTTCCCTGCCAACTCAGACAATTAGCAAATTTTCATAACATCACAATGGATAATAGTCTTCCCATTGAGAGTCCTTCCATGTCTCGCCGCCAGTTGCTCAATTTTCTCACCGGAAGCGTTGTCGCCGCAACTGCCACCGCCGCTGCTTATCCCGTCGTCAAATACTTTATTCCCCCCAAAGAAACCAACGAAGGCGGCGCTATACTGGCGAAGGATATCTTAGGCAATCCCATTCCCGCCAGCCAAATTTTAGCCGAACCTCCGGGGACTCGCGCATTAGTGGCCGGATTAGCCGGAGATCCGACTTACTTAACTCTTGAAAAAGATGCTACAATAAATCCGTGGGGAATTGTTGATAACTGCACCCATTTAGGCTGCACGTTTCCTTGGAATAACATTGATCAAGAATTTCAATGTCCCTGTCACGGTTCTCGCTACAACGCTGACGGGTCCGTATTACGCGGCCCTGCACCGCTGCCCCTGAAATTAGTCCATGTGGCCGTCAAAGACAATGCGATTTGGATTGCGCCTTGGACCGAAATTGACCCCCGTACCGGGGAAAACCCTTGGTGGGTCTAAATAGAACAATTACGAACAAATAGGAGAATAAGCGATGAAAATTGCTGTAACCAGTCAAAATAAAACAAGCATCACGCAACACGCTGGACATTGCCAGAAGTTTTGGCTCTACGGAACAAAAGACGGCGAAATTATCGAGAAAAAATTGGTGGAGTTATCTGCCGACCAATCTTTTCATCACTGTTCGTCCCATGAACCACATCCTTTAGATGAAGTGCAGGTTTTAATTTCCGGCGGCATGGGACAGGGTTTGATGCGACGCCTCGAACGAAAGGGAATTGAAGGGGTGATCACGAAGGAAACTGATTTAGATCAGGCAATTATGGCCTATCTGGATGGGTCTTTGGTCCGGGAAGAATCCGAATGTCACGAAGGACATCACGGCAATCACAAGGGTCAGAACCGTCATCAACACCGGCATCAACACCGGCATCAACACCAGCATCACGGTAGTACATCGGATCGTCAGTTTGAACCTGCCTAAACCGTCGGTTCAGTTGTCCAATAATGGGTTCAAAAAATATCTATAGCTTGGACTTGATCAGTTGTGGAATGCCCTCACCCCCAACCCCCTTCGACCCTTCGACCCCCTTCGACCCTTCGACCCTTCGACCCTTCGACCCTTCGACCCTTCGACCCCCTTCGACCCTTCGACTGGCTCAGGGCTCAGGGCTCAGGGCTCAGGGCTCAGGGCTCAGGGCTCAGGGCTCAGGGCTCAGGGCTCAGGGC
>NZ_JAFLQW010000612.1 GCF_017313335.1 Phormidium pseudopriestleyi FRX01
CTGACATTAATGCAGGTCCCCTTTGTTGGCACTGGGGTGATGGGTTCGGCAGTGGGGATGGACAAATTGGCGATGAAAACGGCATTTAGTCGTGTGGATTTGCCCCAGGTGAAGTATATGGCAGTCACCCGATCGCAGGTTTGGTCCAACCCTTGTGTGTTCCCGAAACTCTGTGATGAAATTGAGGCAAATTTGGGCTATCCCTGCTTTGTGAAACCGGCGAATTTAGGTTCGTCGGTGGGGATTTCCAAGGTGCGATCGCGCAGTGAATTAGAGGCGGCTTTAGATAGTGCAGCCAGTTACGATCGCCGTCTGATTGTAGAGGCGGGAGTGGTAGCGCGGGAAGTGGAATGTGCAGTTTTAGGGAATGACAATTCCAAGGCTTCTGTCGTTGGAGAAATTACTTATGAGAGTGATTTTTACGACTATGAAACCAAATACACTGATGGCAAAGCCTCCTTATTTATTCCAGCAGATTTACCCGAGGCAGTCGCTGCTCAAGTTCAGGAGATGGCAATTCGGGCCTTTGAAGCAGTTGATGGGGCCGGGTTGAGTCGCGTGGACTTTTTCTATGTGGAAGCAACAGGCGAGATTTTTATTAATGAAATTAATACCCTCCCCGGTTTTACAGCCTTGAGTATGTACCCGCAACTCTGGGCCAAAACTGGGGTTTCTTTTACGGAATTAGTAGACCGATTGATAGAGTTAGCGATCGAGCGGCATACTGATAAAAGTAAGGATTAAGGTCAGCCAATTACAGAGAATAGGCGGTAATCAGAACGGGTGCATCCCAATAAAGAGACCTAACCCCCCAGCCCCCTTCCCTTCAAGGGAAGGGGGAGAAAGACGTCAATTTCCCCCTCCCCTTGCAGGGGAGGGGGGCAGGGGGGAGAGGTCAGATTCGGTTTTAGGCAAAACTGAGATGCTCCCATCAGAACTCACTCAGGTTGGTGATTGATTCGAGGAGCAATGTATGAGTTCGAGACTTTTAAAACCATTTACAGTATCGGATCGGCGACAGATCAATCGGTTGCGAGCTTTTATCCCAAACCGGGAGAGTCAGTTGGCGCGATTGCGAGAGTTAAGCGGGAGTCAGGATGCTCATCTGGATTATTTGAAGCGGTTGAGGGAACAAAACCGGCGCCCTCTGCTGCCGGAGGGTCAGGGGTCGGGGGGGCATCCGCAAAGGGTAGGTCGGGTGAGGAAACAACCCGCTTCTGGGTCTCTGGTGCGATTTCTGCAGAGGCAACCTTGGGTGTTGGGACTTTTGGCCTGGGTGCTGTTGATGGGGATGGCTTGGAGTTCTTGGAATGTGTTGGTGAGTCCTGGGTTTACGGAGGTTCCAGAAGTTCGGGATGATGAGTGATAGGCAATTCCGGTGAGGTTGACGAGGGAAAAGATTGGTAGTAATGCCTGAAGGCGTTACTACCAACTTTGAGAACGCCTGAAGGCGTTACTACGAACAGATGGGGAGTTTCAGCCTTGATTATGCGGATTACTCTTTTGTCATGAGGAGCGATCGCCAATCTTCTAGGGCGGATTCGGGCCACATCCAGTCGGTTGCTAGGGCGTCGGGTTGGAAACTCAAGGGATCGACGGTGAGGACGATTTTGCGGAGTTTAATGGCTTTACTGAGGACTTCAGCCCGATCGCCTGGGGGTAAGTCTGATGCAGAACGACTCAGAACTAGGGAAAATCCAGCATAAGCAGTTAAGGCATCATAACTTTCCAGGGGCGCAGATTCTGGAGTGGTGGAATTTTTAGACCCCATTAAGGGCATTTTTTCGAGTAATTTTAATGACTCCATCCAAGCATCTTCGGCTTTTTTGAAATTGCCATCAGCGTAGTAGGCAAACCCTAGGGCATTGTAATAGGTGGGATTATTGGGTTCTTGTTGGACAGCGCGAGTCCAATAGCGGCGGACATCATCCAAACTGTATTTAGGATTGCCCGAGAGGACTGCTTGCCATGCGAGACGACCCCATAAGAAGGTGATACTGGAGTCAAATTTATGAGGTTCGGGAACGCCACTGAGTACCGCCTCGGCATAATTGAGGGCGCTGCGTTGGGGTTGGAGAAGTTCTTCGAGCGCTTTTTGACCGGCGATCGCATCCCCTTCATTAAAATAAGCAAAGGCTAATTTGCCGACTTCTGGGGTTTGTAATTGACTGAAATTGGCCCGATCGCCCCGAGGTAACGTAGACTCTAGGGCAATCGAAGCGGTGGGGGGGAATAAGGTCCCCGGTCCTTGGGTGCTGGCAGAAAAGCGAGTTTGCCCGGTCCAGAATCCGGCCCCGGCAATGGCGATCGCCACTGCGGCACCGATCGCCACGCGCCATTTATACCCAAAGGATTTGGCGGTACTCAAGGCATTCTGACTCGGCTGAGTCACAGGCGCATCCGTTGCCGGTAACGGCCAATTTTGGGCGGAGTAAGGGGGAGTCTTAGGCGTTGGGGGTAACTCTTCCGTGATGGTTTCTTCGAGGATATCAAATGCCTTCTGGACTTGGCTGTTCTGACGATGCAGGGCATCAGTTTCGGGGTCAGTCTCACCTACCATTTCTCGGAACAACTCCGACACCACGGAGACGGCCTCATCCTCATCGAGTTCGTCATACATGATATCTTCATAGACCCCTTCGAGGTCGCCCTCATCAAACAACTCGGGGTCATCCTCGGCAAAAGCGCTTTGCACCGTCATTGTTCCCGTGCGGGAGGGGGGGATGGTGCTGAAATCGAGAGCGTCGCGGGAGTGAGAATTCCCTGGGGTAGAGAATGCGGATAGGGAACTAGCTGCGGCGATTTCCTGGGGAATCGGGGAGGTTTGACGGGGAATCGGGCGATCGCCTTTGGTCGTGCGAGGGTTCCCCGTCGTCTCTTGTGCCGATGTGAGATACCCATCAAATTCAGGATGGAGATACAGAACGGGCAGCGCCCAGTAGAGTTGGTGAGAACCATAAGCGGACATCAACCCCTGTCTAGCGCGATTCAGGCTGAGATCTACGGGATAACCTTGTTTGATGTTGTAATAAAATAACCGGGTCAGAGTCAGGGCGACATCATCGGTAATCCGTTCCGCCATTGCCAGAACCCCGGGGACACCCCGCTTGACCAGGACCTCAGCCAGCGATCGTCTGCCGGTGGCATCGGTGGGGTCAGAACTGGATGTATAGGCCCCGCGACAGGAGTTAAAGACGGCCATGCGAATCCCCGCATTGACTAACAATCCGGCGAGGTCATTGCCGGTGAGAACTTCGCTGAGGCCGGTTTTCCGGTTGACGAGATAGAGTTCACCGCCACCGACACCGACATCGCTGTGACCGGAGTAATGTAAGACTTGGTAGTGATTTTGTTCTAAGGCGCGGGTGAGTTCTTCTCGGTTGGGTTGTTCCAGGATATCCAGTTGGATTTGTGGGGGTTTGCCGGTAACGGGAGTGCCACTGCGCCAGCGCGCTTTGAGGTCTTCTTGCAGGTGAATTGTTTCCCGTTTCAGGGCGAGATTTTCCCGGTCCGTAGGGGCGGCCAAGACCATTAAAATTTTGACCCGATCGCCGGTATTTCCAGGGAGGGCGACGGGGGCGAGGGTGGGTTGATAGCGAGAGAATACCAGATCTTTGCCGGTGGCGATCGCCCGGGTCTCTTCGTGAATCACCTCCCAAGGGAGACGAGGCAGGTGAGGTCCTTTGAGTCCGAGGCGTAATCGCAGCACATTCCCTTGGTTATGGGCGATCGCTTGGGCCGAAGTCAGGCGATCGAGCAAGCTGCCTTGAAACAACGCCTGATACAGTTCCTGACCCAGTTCTACTAAGTTTCCTAATGTAGTCCGTTCTGAATTGGCCGTTGGGGAGTCCGAGGAAGAATCGGGTTGATCATTTAAGCGCATCAACGTCGATAATGGATCTTCCATTAGCTTAGTCGCTTGGCTCAACCATCCCTCTACCGGCCAGACCACTTGTTCTTCAGCCGGTAGCACGCCTTTTGGTGCTTGTTCAGTCCGCACCAGATACTTATCGTCCCCAACTGGGGTTACAGAAATATGTAATTCTTCAAATTTCTGGCTCACAGTTTCACTGCACTCCTGCTCACTGTTTATATGCTATTTCTGGGGCTGACCTGCGGTTAGGTTAAGGCTGGCCCCCTGTATTTTTAACTCTAGTTTTAAGGGAATAAATGGGATAATTGACTGGAAAATCTCACGAAAAATGGGCAGATAGTTGCTCATTTTTCAAGTTTCTTCGGATTAGTTTATCCCCTATTTAAATTGTAACTTTATAGATGAACCCTCAACAATTTCCCCAAGTTAGAAGAACTTTATTTTGGATAAAGTCTTTCCGGATAGACGAAAACGCTGGGGAAAAGTTACCCGCTCAAAAAAACTTTTTCATTCCCCAATCAAAATTGGCTGTTAACCCCCTAAACAATGACTGCAAAAAAATTCTGAGGAAATGCTGACAACTGTCCGGAATGCATTGGCTCTATCGAGAACAATAGAGTGGTAGATGCACCCTGATGGATATATCCCGGCACCAAAACGCCGGGAATTTTTTAAGCTTTATAGTCTGTTAATCTGCTGACCCTTGAGACATTCCACCCACCGTGCGATCGGGTTAACAAAGAAGGGAGAATCAGCCCGCTAAAATTGCGGACTGTTCACCTTAAGCCTTCAACCCCAATTAATATTAAACGGGTTACAGATATCCTTTACCTTGATCCGGTTAAGCCGAGAAATCTCAGAAGGATCAGGTATAGATGCACTCAAAAGTAGATCCCTAGTTGTTAGGAGCTAGGGATTTTTTTTATGGGTTGTGGAGGAGCGATCGCACGGATTTGGATCCTTCAGATGCACCCCTGAATCGCTCCTGAAAGCAGAATCCCTTCGCGTGATTGACGGGGCAGACACATAGAAACCCGATTGGCCCGAGAGGAACGCACCCTAATTGACGTTTCCTCTCCCTTGCAAATGTAGTGACAGCCTGATGGCACAGGTTCGCTTTGTGCCTGCTTAATCTCTAGTCTAGCAATAATTTGTCCGGATTGCAGGGGGTATCTCAAGAAGAAAGGAATGGTAGATGCACCCTGATTGACGTTTCCCGGCTCTTTTGAGCCGGTTTTTTTTTATCCAAATTTTTGACAAACTCCAGTTCGAGGGTAAGGAGTAGGGTGGGCACTGCCC
>NZ_JAFLQW010000218.1 GCF_017313335.1 Phormidium pseudopriestleyi FRX01
AGTTGCAGAAGTTGACGCAGAAACCCGGTTTCTATAGCTTGTAGGTTAACTGTGGGGTTCAGAAACCGGGTTTCTGGCAGCATCTGTATTCCTTCACCAAAATTTAACAAAGAAACCCGGTTTCACCAGTTGCGGGGATGGGGTAGAATTGACTGTAAACTCAATTATTTAGGAAACAAAGGTTATGAAAGGGATTCAATTTGTTGTCAATGAAGATGGAGAAAAACAGGCTGTATTAATTGATTTGACTCAGTGGGGTGAGTTATGGGAAGATTTCTATGATGTGTTGGTGGCTCATACTCGTCAGGATGAGGAAGAGGTGTCTTGGGAGGAATTAAAACAAGAAATCCAGGCAGAAGCGAATGGCAAATGAAGGGTATGCTGTCCGGTTTAAGAAGTCGGCAGCTAAGGAACTGCGATCGCTCGATATCAATCTCCAGTTACGCATTGGGGAGGCGATCGATAGCCTGAGTTTCGACCCTCGTCCGCCAGGAGTGGTGAAGTTGAAGGGGGACGATAATCTCTATCGAATTCGCAGCGGTGATTATCGGGTGGTTTATGTGATTGATGATCTGGAGAGGGTCGTGCGGATTGTGCGCGTGAAGCATCGGCGGGATGTCTATCGGAGTTAATCAATCCTCGGGTCAGTGCCATTTGGGGGTAATTCAATGGGTGGGATGGCATCTATTTTAACCGACTGTAACCGAATTGTGCAGGTTACATCCCTAAAACGGCGGGTGGGGTCAAAGAAACCGGGTTTCTAGCCGCATCTCGATCGCTTCACAAAGATTTAACAAAGAAACCCGGTTTCTGAGGGTTGGGCATGGGGTAAAATTGGGGTCATAGTCCCCTACCCGGTGCTAGGCTATGGATAAACAGCGATCTACGATTTAAGAAGACGAACAAAACCCGCTTGATCGAAATGATGATCGCTAGTTAGAGCGTTGGTAATTTCTAATTGTTGCATGATTATAAATGATGTGGCATCAACCAGTGACCAGTTTTTATCTAACCGCTTTTTTAAAAGTTCCCAGGCGGCATTTTCAATCTGCTGATTGACGCGAACGAGTTGCAAATAAGGAGCAGATTGAATAGCATCAATATATTGAAAAATTTGGGGGCGAGGAACTCTAAGTGGACTATTGAGCAATGCTACAAGTTCAAGGACAATATAGTTACTTGTCACCATTAAGTATTTTTGTTGTCTAGCTTGAGTAAACCATGCTACTGCATAGGGATGATCCGGTTCAGTTTTGATAAATAAGTTTGCCCAGCCAGAAGTATCAACAAATGTACTATTTTTCACTGGACAAATCCCGTGAATAAATGGCTTCTCCAATATAGTCGTCGTGGCGAGATGCAATATCGTTATTTTCAGCGCTTAATGTGCCAATCAGTGCGGCAATTGGATCGTCTGGTTGGGTAGCTAAGTCCTCTAATGATTTTAAAATCATTGCTTCTAAAGAGAGGTTGATGATTTGAGCTTTGGATTCTAAACGTTGGCTCAGATCGTCGGGAAGTTCAAGATTGATTTTTCGAGTCATTTTAATTAGGATGATATGAGTAATTAATGGCTTTATTTTAACTTAAAATGCTGATATAATTAAACCAAGATTGCGATTCATTTTCCAATCTGGTGACTCGTGCTGCGATCGCCTGGGGTTGATTTTCAGTAGGTTGCCGGGTCATGGTCAGGTTTGAGTTTTTAGGTAATTGGAGTCTCAGGATGATTATAACTCATCTTTTCAGAGAAGAAACTGAGTTTTGAGCCGCCGGAAAAGAAACCGGGTTTCTAGCAGCATCTCGATTCCTTCACAAAGATTTAACAAAGAAACCCGGTTTCTGAGGGTTGGGAATGGGGTAAAATGGGGGTCTATCCCCTGGTGGGTGCAGTGGTGGTGCAGTGGGGAGGAACGAGGTTTAAAGAAACCCGGTTTCTACCATCATCTCTGTTTCTTCACCAAGATTTAACAAACAAATCCCATCTCAGAGGTGTCGGTTTTGGGAAGATGGGGTAAAATTGAGTGACCCAAGCCTCCGCATTTAGTCCCGTCGGATAGCGGAAATACCCAATTGAGCAGCAGTTTTTGCCGAGGAGAGATAAGCGATGAAAATTATTGAGATTAACCAAGCGTTACCGCAAATTATCGAACTGATAGAAATGGCTTTTGCTGGAGAAGAAATTGTGATTAGAAAAAATAATCAGCAAACCATTAAAATTTCTCCAGTTTTATCGCCTCAGCCGCGCCCCCCTTTATTTGGATGCGATAAAGACCGGATTTCCCTCAGTGATGATTTTGATGAACCCTTGGATGATTTTCAGGACTATATTTAATGCGATTACTCCTTGATACTCATACGGTTATCTGGTTTTTTATGGGAAATTCCCAGTTGAGCGATAAGGTTCGTAATTTGGTCGAAGATGGTCATAATCATAAGCTGATTAGTGTGGCTACGGTTTGGGAGATGGCCATCAAACAGAGTCAAAATAAGTTAAGTCTGGAAAAAAATGCGGCAGATTATATAGAAGAGAAAATCATCTAAGCTGATTTTGAATTATTGCCAATTTCTCTCGACCATCTAAGAGTATTGTCATCACTTTTATTTTATCATAAAGACCCATTTGATAGACTTTTAATCGCCCAAGCTATGCAAGAAAAGATTCCGATTTTAAGCAAAGATATCGCTTTCGATGCTTATCCCATCCAAAGGATTTGGGACTAGAGGTGAACTACGGGATACTTGTCGGGACACCGCAGTGCCGTGTCCTCTAACTCGCAGCATCTCGATTCCTTCACAAAGATTTAACAAATCAACCCGGTTTCTGAGGTTTCGGAATGGGGTAAAATCGGGGTCTATCCCCTACCCGGTGCGCCACTATGGATGAACAAAGAGTGCAGGCTTATCTCTCCCTGATTCAAGAACTCCTCAACTGTCCCAGTGGGGAGGAACTGGATATCCTCAACCGTCATCAGGAGTTGGTGGATGAGGGGTTTGTGCAGGTGTGCGAGTTGGTGGCGGCACAGTTGCAGGAGGAGGGACAGGGGAATAATGCGGTGTTTCTGCGGAATCTGGCGCAACAGGTGGGGGCGTATTTGGGACGGGGGGGAACCGGGGAGAATCAGCAAGAGGCATTACAACAATTTTGGGTGCAACTGCTGCAAGCACGAATGCAGGGCGACACAACAGCAGTCCATCAGGTGATGCGGCAAAATATGGGGTTGATTGTTCCCGCCTTGGGGGATACTATTGCCCAGCTTGTGCAGGTCGTCCTTGCCCAACACCCCGACCAAGCCGAAGCGGTGGCAGGCTTAGTAGAAAATACCTGCACCAGTATTCAACAATTTCCCTATGGTCAGTATGCAGAAGCGTTAGAGATTGCGATTCGCGGCTATGGGGTGGTGCTG
>NZ_JAFLQW010000280.1 GCF_017313335.1 Phormidium pseudopriestleyi FRX01
AAAACGGCCATTGCCGAGGCCCTGGCCCAACGGATTGTCAATGGCGATGTCCCCGAATCTCTGAAAAACCGGCAACTCATTTCCCTGGATATGGGCAGTCTAATTGCCGGGGCCAAATTCCGAGGTGAATTTGAAGCCCGACTCCGGGCAGTTCTGCGGGAAGTGATCGAATCCGACGGTCAAATTGTCCTGTTTATCGATGAATTGCATACGGTGGTGGGAACCGGTGCCGGACAAGGGACAATGGATGCGGGAAATCTGCTCAAACCGATGTTAGCCCGGGGAGAATTGCGCTGTATTGGGGCGAGTACCCTGGATGAATATCGCAAATATATCGAAAAAGATGCCGCTTTAGAACGTCGCTTCCAACAGGTGATGGTGGATCAACCCACGGTGGATGACACGATTTCGATTTTGCGGGGGTTGAAGGAGCGTTATGAGGTGCATCATGGGGTGAAAATCCTGGATGCGGCATTGGTGGCAGCAGCGAGTTTGTCGAATCGGTATATTAGCGATCGCTTTTTGCCCGATAAGGCGATCGACTTGGTAGATGAAGCGGCAGCCAAGTTGAAAATGGAGATTACCTCCAAACCGACGGAGTTAGAAGCAGCCGATCGCCGGTTGATGCAGCTAGAAATGGAAAAACTCTCCCTGGAAGGGGAAGGCGCGGGAGTGGTGGGAACCAGTGCTTATCGCGCCTCTCAGGAACGGTTAGGGCGAATTACCCAGGAGATTGGCACCCTGACGGTGAAACAGCAGAAACTAAGCAATCAATGGCAGATGGAGAAGGATTTGCTCAATGCCATTAATGCGCTCAAGGAACAGGAAGATGGGTTGCGGGTGGAGATTGAAAAGGCCGAACGCAACTATGATTTGAACAAGGCGGCGCAGTTGAAGTATGGCAAGTTGGAGGTGTTGCAGCGCGATCGCGAAGCGAAGGAAGCTGAATTACTCAAATTGCAAGCCAGTGGCTCTACTTTACTGCGAGAGCAAGTCACGGAAGCCGATATTGCCGAAATTGTTGCCAAATGGACGGGGATTCCCATTAACCGTCTGTTGGAGTCGGAACGGCAAAAACTGCTGCAAATGGAATCGTTCCTCCATCAGCGCGTGATTGGGCAACAAGAAGCGGTTTCGGCGGTTTCGGCGGCAATTCGTCGCGCTAGGGCCGGGATGAAGGACCCCGGACGCCCGATCGGTTCGTTCCTATTTATGGGACCGACTGGGGTCGGTAAAACCGAACTCGCCCGCGCTTTGTCTCAGGTCCTATTTGACACCGAGGACTCCCTGGTGCGCCTGGATATGTCCGAGTATATGGAGAAACACTCGGTTTCTCGGTTAGTCGGTGCGCCTCCGGGATATGTCGGCTATGACGAAGGGGGCCAACTCTCGGAAGTGGTGCGCCGCCATCCTTATTCCGTGGTGTTGTTGGATGAGGTGGAAAAGGCTCATCCTGATGTGTTTAATATTTTGTTGCAAGTGCTCGATGACGGTCGAATCACCGATTCCCAAGGACGGTTGGTGGATTTTAGAAATACCGTGATTGTGATGACGAGCAATATTGGCAGTGACCACATTTTGGATTTAGCGGGGGATGATACTCGCTATGAGGAAATGCAGAAACGGGTGATGATGGCGCTGCGGAAGCATTTTCGTCCGGAGTTTTTGAACCGGGTGGATGAGATTATTTTGTTCCATGCCTTGACGCGATCGCAATTGAGCGAAATTGTCAAAATTCAAGTCAAGCGCTTGGCTAAACTCTTGGCAGAGCAAAAAATCGGCCTCAATCTCATGGATGAGGCGTTGGATTATGTGACCGAAGTTGGGTATGATCCGGTATATGGGGCTAGACCCCTCAAACGGGCGATTCAACGAGAATTGGAAAACCCGATCGCCACCCTGTTATTAGAAGGGAAATTTGTGGCGGGTGATACGATTTACATTGACCGAGGACCGACAAAATTAACCTTTGATATCAAACCGCCGGAACCGAAGACAGAAAAGCCGGTGATTCCGGTGTCTGAATCCCCGGAACCGGGTGAATCAGTGGAAGAGGTGAAGACGGAACCGCTGCTGAGTCGATTTGTTGATGAGGCGATCGATGTTAAGGGGGAGACGATTCCATAACAGGGCAGAGAAACCGTAGCATTTTGTAGGGCAAGGGGAGTCTCAAATATATGGGGGTCGATTTAACAGTTGCCATCTGTACTTATAACGGGGAAAAGCGTTTTCCCGAAGTCTTAGAGGCACTTTTAGTCCAAGTCAACACCGAAGAGTTTTCTTGGGAAATTCTCGTAGTTGATAATAACAGTACCGACAATACTGCCCAAATTCTGCATGACTATCAAGCCAAATGGGATGGCATTGCCCCCTTACGGTATTGTGTTGAACGAGAACAGGGGGCGGCTCACGCGCGTAAGCGGGTTGTTAAAGAGGTGAGCAGTCCCTTAATTGGGTTTTTGGATGATGACAATATTCCGGCATCAAATTGGGTATCGGCTGCTTATAAATTTGCCCAAGAGCATCCGAAAGCTGGGGCTTACGGGAGTTTAATTGTTCCGGAGTTTGAAATTGAACCGCCCCCGAATTTTAAGCGCCTGATGCCCTTTTTAGCGATTACTCAACGAGGGCAAAACCCATTATTTTATCAGCCGAATAAAAACTTATTGCCTCCCTCTGCTGGATTGGTGGTCCGCACTCAAGCATGGCAGGAAAGCGTTCCGGAACAGTGTATTCTCAGTGGTAGAACTCCAGGCAGTATGCTCACCGGAGAAGATTTAGAGGCATTGTCTTATATTCAAATGCAAAACTGGGAAATTTGGTATAATCCGGCGATGCAAATTGTCCATAAAATTCCGAGTCGGCGCTTGGAAATGGAGTATTTAGTTCAGTTTTTTAGAGGGATTGGGTTGAGTCGGTATGTGACGCGGATGGTGAGGGTTAAACCGATATTAAGGCCAGTTTTTACCGTCGCTTACTTTGCTAACGACTTGCAGAAACTGATTCGGCACGTTTTGAAATATGGGATTGACAAGACGGATGCGATCGCCGCTTGTGAAAGGCAGTTATTAATGAGTAGTTTGAACAGCTTTTTTTATTTATGGCGTAACGGCTATTTGGATCGGGGAAAAAGGGGAGAGAACCCTCTCAAAATCCGGCGATCGCCATGAACAAAGAAGCCAATTCTTGACGGATGATAAGACCCAATACTCCATAGCAGGAAGGGGATGCGCCATTGATGAATCAGAACTTATTAGACTTGACCGTAGCGATACCCACCTATAACGGCGCGACGCGGTTAATCCAAGTTTTAGAGGCCCTGCGCCAGCAAGTTCAAACTGAAAACATCGCTTGGGAAATCATCATAATTGATAACAACAGTAGCGACCAAACGGCTCAAATTGTCAAAGACTATCAAGCCACCTGGACGCAAAATTATCCCCTTAACTATTACTTTGAAGGACAACAAGGACTCGCCTTTGCCAGAGAACGAGCCATCCAAGAAGCCAAGGGACAATGGATTGCCTTTTTAGATGATGACAATATCCCCGCATCGGACTGGATTGCTACCGCTTATGACTTTGGAAATCATCATCCTCAAGCTGGAGCATTCAGCGGTCAAATTCATGGAGAATTTGAAGTAAAACCCCCAGAAAACTTTAAAAAAATCGCGGCATTTTTAGCGATTCGCGAACATGGACCCAAACCCTTTCAGTTTGATCCCGACCACTTGCGATTACCTCCGGGTGCCGGCTTAGTGGTTCGCAAACAAGCCTGGAGAGAGGCAGTTCCAAATACCCCTAAAGTGGTGGGAAATCAGGGAGACGTCTTAGCACGGGGAGATGATTATGCACCCTTACTTTATTTGCATAAAATGGGGTGGGAAATTTTGTACAATCCAGCCATGCATATCAATCATCAAATTCCCCATTGGCGACTGGAACGAGATTATTTGTTATCCCTAGCCCGTGCCTGTGGATTAGCCACCTGTCAGTTACGGATGATTAATGCTAAAACCGGTGAAAAGCCTGGGATTATCGTCAGGACGATCGCTGGCAACTTACGTCGAATGATAGGCCATCGCCTTAAATATGGAGAAAAACTCCAATCAGAATTGATACCGGCATTTGAGATGGAGTTTTATTTGGGGAGCATGATGAGTCCGTTATTTTATATAAAGAATACAATTACAGGTAAAGGGTCAGCAGGTCAATGAAAAATGAAAATTAAATCGCGAAACCTATGGCGGTCCACAGCGGCTTTGATAGCATTGAAGTCAGATAGGGGAGGGAAATTGCAATGGCAGTAATCTCAGTTATTATTCCCGCTTATAATGCTGAAAACACCATCAAGGATACCATTAATTCGGTGTTACAGCAAACTTTCTCAGACCTTGAGCTAATCGTTATCAATGACGGCTCGACCGATACCACTCTGGAAATCATTTCGCATAGTCCAGATCCCCGCATTCAAGTATTTTCCTATCCGAATAGTGGTGCTTCTACCAGTCGCAATAGAGGATTTGCCCAGGCAAGCGGTGAATATATTGCGTTTTTAGATGCAGATGATTTGTGGACTCCCGATAAACTAGAAGCACAATTGACAGCCTTGAAAACCCATCCTCAAGCTGACATCGCCTATAGTTGGAGCGACTGCATTGATGAATCGAGTCGCTTTTTGCGTCGGGGTGGACATATCACGATCAATGGCGATGGGCTGCCAAAGCTGTTGATGATGGATATTTTAGAAAATGGTTCTAATCCCTTGATTCGGCGGCAGGCTTTAATAGAAGTTGGAGGCTTTGATGAGTCACTGCCTGCGGGACAGGATTGGGATTTTTATTTGCGATTGGCTGTCAAGCACTCTTTTGTAACAGTGCCGCGATCGCAAGTATTGTATCGAATCTCTGCAAATTCTCTGTCGGCTAACGTGTTTAAGCTGGAAACAGGCTGTTTGCGTGTCCTCGATCGCGCCTATCGTCAGGCTCCTGAATCCTTACAACATCTGAAGCCTTATAGTCTAGGAAATCTCTATAAATATTTGACCTTTAAAGCGTTGGAAGGAAATCCAAAACGCCTAAAAGCTATAGCAGCCCTACGATTTCTATCCCAAGCAATCCGGTACGATCCGGTACTGCTGCGAAAGAAAGTTATCTTTAAAGTCTTATTTAAAGTGTTCGTAATTGCTTTGCTCCCTCCGGCTCAGGCTGGCACATTTATAACAAAGATGAAAGGATTGGCGAATCCTATCACCTTACTTGGTTATGTTCACTTAGATGCGGTCTAAAGCTACAATTATATTGAAATTTATATGCTCATGCCCCTCATTTCTGTAATTATTCCAGTTTTCAATAGTCAAAAAACCATAAACGAAACTATCGGTTCTGTTTTAAAACAGACCCTATCAAACTTGGAGGTTATAGTGATAAATGATGGTTCAACTGATGAAGGTTTAGAAAAAATTGCGACGATAAAAGACCCACGAGTTCAGGTTTTTTCTTACCCAAATGCGGGAGTTGCCGTCAGCCGCAATCGGGGAATCGAGCGAGCGAGGGGCGAGTATATTTCTTTTTTAGATGCTGATGACTTATGGACACCCGATAAACTAGAAGCGCAATTGAAGGCACTTCAAGAAAATCCTCCCGCCGCTGTCGCTTATAGCTGGACTGATTATATCGATGAAGCGGGGAATTTTTTATATCACGGCAGTCACATCACCGTTAACGGTGATGTGACTGCAAAACTTTTATTCAAAAATTTTATAGAAAATGGCTCCAATCCCTTAATTCGTCGCCATGCTTTAGTAGAAGTGGGTGAATTCGATAGCTCGCTTCCTCCCGCAGAAGATTGGGATATGTGGTTGCGATTGGCAGCACGCTATCATTTTGTGGCTGTACCGCATCCTCAAATTTTATATCGGATGTCGGCAGGTGCAAATTCTGCCAATATTTCTAAAATGGAAACTCAGGGATTGAAAGTTATCCATCACGCCTTATCTTTGACTCCTGATTCTTTACAATCCCTCAAAAAGCCCAGTATTGCTAACTTTTATCAGTACCTTACGTTTCGGGTGCTCACCGGCAATCCCTCTCGGACACAATGTCTGAGTGCTGCTCGATGTTTTGGGTATGCCATAATTAATGATCCGGGAATGCTGCAACGGCAAAACCGACTCATGTCAATTGTATTTTTAAAAATAATAGCTGGAATTTTGCTACCTCCTCAACAGGCTCGAAAATTGCTAAAAATGCTTAAAGAGCGATTTTCAAAACTTGAATGAGGGGGCGCGATTGCTGCATTTCTTCCTAAACAGAGAAAAGAGGGAGGCGCGATCGCACCTTCATAAACCAACATGAACAGCTTCTTTGACACTCTCAGGCAGACAACTGGATTGGCACTCATCTTCACCTTTTTGCTGTTTTCCATGAACCGTTCTCAAGCATTACGGATTAAACTTTTCATCTTGGCAGGACAATCGAATATGCTGGGTTACCAGTCCAATCTGGATGATTTACCCCCTCGCCTGCGTCAATCCCAAAAGAATGTACTCTGGTACGATCGCCAGGACCAGTGGGTTCCCCTGGAAGCACCTACAGAACCCTTACTCCCTCCTGACCCTTCTCTCCCCGTTCCTCCCTTCGAGTCCTATCATCCCGAACATAGTCATAAAGTGAACAATTCCGTCGGATTTGGACCCGAAATTTCCCTGGGAGAGAATCTTGCCAATGGGTTGAATGAAACAGTTGCGTTGGTCAAATATTCCCGAAATGGCACGAATCTCGACACACAATGGGATCCGGGTTTAGATGCCAATGGTGATCCTAAAGACACCCTCTATCCTCGCATGAAACAGCGGGTTTTCCAGGCGATCGCCGATCTATCTGCCCTGGGTTATACCGTAGAGGTTTCAGGTTTTTTCTGGATGCAAGGAGAAAGTGATGCGAGTCATCCGGAAATGGCCCAAAACTATGAATCTAATCTCACCCATTTTATCCAAACCATTCGTCAGGATTTTAACCGTCCAAACCTACCGTTTATCTATGGAATGGTTCACTTTGGAAATCAGCATGAAAAGCCGAATAACACGATAAACTGTTGCGGTGATATCGTGCGATCGGCTCAAATCAATGTCCAGACTACTATTCCCCATACTCGGGCTGTCGAAACTCGCAATTTATCCCTAAACAGAGACTTACTTCATTTTGACTCTAACGGGATTTTGACCATAGGCAATCTATTTTCTGATGCCTGGTTCAACATTCGTTCATTTTCTACCGATAACATTTTGAATGAATCAATCACAGAATCTCAAGCCTATTAACGTATTTTAACCGTCATAATCCCTAATTTTATTCGAGTTAATTATTTAAAACATTTTCTACAAATTCGACTACATCTGGATGATTATTCGCCCAAATTTTACGGTTTTCTCTAATTTGTTTTAAGTGATTCTCCACCGTTTCTGGGGTCAATAGAACTCCAAAATCTTTGGGGACTATATCTTCATTATATTGCCAGATTCGATTCAGGACTAAATCGCCGATTTCTTTGCGATAATGGGAACTATCTATATAATTTTTCATGTTGCTGCTCAGGGGGTCTGTGGTAATACTGTTATAACCCGAAAAATCCCAAACCGGCGCAATTTGGGCCAAGTCTCGTTTCCATTCTTCAAAAAGTTGCCAAGCTCCAGATAACCGAATTGACTCCCAGTGAGTTACATGAGAGGGAGAGATAAAGAAGTCACACTTAATATTTTTTTTCTGACATAATTTTACGATATTTTTCACCTCTTCTAAATGAGAAATTTCATAAGGGTTTCCTTGTTTTTTTGATTGAAAAAAATCATTTTCTCTTAAAAGGTCTCCCATAATATCTACTCCTTGCAAACCTCCATAAATATGGCTGACATAATAATCAGTATTTCTTCGGCCATCGGGGTAAAAATATCCGACCCTATTAACGGAGCTTTGATTGGCTCTAATTGTCTTCAAACTTCCTCGAATAGCCCCCAAAGAAAAAATGGAATTAAACTTATCTTGCGGAGTAATATGAGAGGTTAATAACCGGTCTTCTGAAAAGTCATCTTGATTTTTTTTGTCTTGACCAAACATAAAAAAATCAACACCGATCGCCGCTTGCTTTAGCTCAGGATTATTGGCGATCGCGTGTTCAAAATATCGCCGTGCTTCATAGATATTTGCTCCCGTAATTCCTAAATTATAAGCGGGTTGAACCTCAGCTAAAGCCGGATGAGCTGGATCCAAACCAAACTCAGTCCTAGAGGACCCAATAAACACCATATTCGGTTGAATTCGGATAATATCAATGGCTTTAAACATCCGCACCTGTTTATCTTTTTCCGGCTTGACTTGATTAAAACCTACCCAAATAGGATTATTAAAAACACTGTAAGGATCGACAGCAATATTAAACCCACTAATAGTAAGAACCTGCATCAATATTACAGACAAAACAATCCTAAAATAGCGTTGATAATCTTTCATGTAACAGTTCAAAATTGGAAGTACAAAAATTCTGAAACTCGATTTAGGGAAAGCAGACAAGCCGTTGCTAAAGTCGCTATTCCTAACCCCCACCCTATCTTAGGGCTAAACTGTTTAATCATTTGCATCGTATTGGGCAACTTCATCACTCCCAGCATTATGATGCCTAAGACGATCATACTATTGCCCGCTCCCACCCAGGGCAAATAACTTAAATTTTGCCATCCCTGAAAAATTCCGCCGATAGGAATCCAACCTAAAACCCCTTGAAAAGTATCAGGTAAAAGAATCCCCTTCATTCCCCCCATTGCCTGTAAAATCTCTAAAGCATCCTCAAAGGTAGCGGCCCGAAATAACACCCAACTGGCAACTACCGCCAAAAAAGTGACCGTTACTCCTACAAATTTCGGCAGGGAAATTCCCAGCTTGCGCCAGATATGATTGATGCCTAAAAATAACCCATGCATTCCCCCCCAAACTACATAAGTCCATCCGGCACCATGCCACAAACCCCCTAACAGCATCGTCAGCATTAAATTGCTAACGCGGCGGAACTCTCCCTTGCGACTCCCACCTAGAGGAATATAAAGATAATCCCGCAAAAAGGCCGAAAGAGTGATATGCCAGCGTCGCCAGAACTCGATAATTGAATCCGATTTATAGGGAGAATTAAAATTAATGGGGAGGTTGATATTGACCATCCACCCTAAACCGATCGCCATATCTGAATAGCCCGAAAAATCAAAATACAATTGAAACGTATAGCTCAACGCCCCAATCCAAGCTTCCAGAAATGTCACCGATTCTGCATTATTAAAAACTGGCGCAACCCAAGGGGATAAATTATCCGCAATCAGCATTTTTTTGGATAATCCCAAGACAAACAGGGTTAACCCTAGGGCAAAATTTCTCTCAGAAAAGACAAAATTTTTGACCGATCGCAACTGAGGAATCAGTTCATCATGGCGCAGAATTGGACCCGCGATTAATTGAGGATAAAACGAGACAAACAGACTGTAAGTGACTAAATCATAATTGGAGTCCTTGGTTTCTCCCCGGTAGGCATCCACCAGATAGGCGATTTGAGTAAA
>NZ_JAFLQW010000200.1 GCF_017313335.1 Phormidium pseudopriestleyi FRX01
AAAAATGGACAGGCGATCGCCTGTCCATTTTTTATTTTTACAGGCTTCATTTTGCTCAAGCCAACTGTTATTCATCAGCAGAGTTCTGTGACATCCTCCCATCAGGGTAAATTTTTTGATTCATCAGACCCGTGACTCAGCAATAGGGCAATGTATTGTCGCTACTTTTGCAGCGTTTGGAAAATCGGTAAAAAATGATACTTTCGGTAGAGGTTGCGATCGCCACCGACACTCTAAGCTGGAAGTCATTGAGGAAAATTTAACTTTCTCGAAATAACAATCATATCAGTAAGCACGAACCGCTTTTACCTGATGAAACTTAGAGGAAAAAGCGGCAACAATGCGACTGAAATTCAAAGGAGTTTTCTATGAAACAGATGATTAATTGGCTCAAAAATATTAGCCTTCGACAAATTTTAACCGGAATGATGGCAGGAATGCTACTCTTCGTCGGGACCGCTTGTAGCAATACCCCGTCTGTTATGGCCAAAACTTCGGACCAGGTGAGAGAAGAAATGCCCTCGAAGTACGTCAACTCCACCTATGAAGGGGGAATGAACGAATATCCAGATACGGACCCACGACAACAGGCGACGAACCGCGCTGAAGCCCAAGCGAAAGCCCTAAAAGATAGCGCCGAACGCCGGATTAAAGACGATTCCCGAACCTATCCGGATAAAGACCTTGGCGGTATGCTCGAAGAAGTCCCCGAACAAGCCTCTAAAATTGGCGATCGCGCTGAAAATGCCGCCAACGAACTGGGCAAACACGCTAAAGCCGGGGCAGATTTAGCCCGAGAAACCGGGGAAACTGCCTTTGAAAATACCCGAGATACCCTCAACAAAGGTGCTAAAACCGCAGCCCGGGAAGCAGAAAAACTCGGCGATCGCGCTCAAAACACTGCTGAAAATGCCTCCGACGCCGTTAAATCTAAAGTGAAAACCGACCTAAATCGTTCCGGTAAAGCCCTAGAACGGACAGCCGATTCTATTGACTAGACTCTAAATCAGCCTAACTCGCAATCCCTAGAGGCACAGCAGTGCCTCTATTTTTTTCTAGAACATCGAGTTTTATCTACAAAAGAAACCGATCCTCCCCCATCTCCCTGAAACCCGCTTCCTTGGCTGTTAAGGATAACTGACATTTATGGTAAAATACGGTTTATGTACGACCGTGACCTAAGCGCACTAAATCTCAATGATGACCTAGACAGCCCTCTGGATCATTTGGATGAGGCACCCGCCCCCAAGCCGGATCCCGAGAAAATGTTGCTATTGTTAGCGTCATCTGTTCCCGAACAGCGAATGATCGCGACGCGGGCATTCTGTGAAATCCAGGATGAACGCGCCATCCCCCACCTGATCCATCTGTTAAGCGACCCTTGCCCCCTCGTGCGAGTGAGTGCCGCCTACGCCCTTGGACGCAATACCAGTCCTGATGCCGTCGAACCCTTAATCGACCGGCTCAATTTGGATTGGAACGGCTACGTTAGAAAGGGTGTGGTTTGGGCATTGGGAAATTGTGCCGATCGCCGCGCCCTCGAACCCCTCCTCGACGCCCTCAAAACCGACATTTCCGCCGTCCGCCTCTGGGCCGCTAGTTCCCTGGGTCAACTGGCTAATGTCGGCTACGATCTAGTCATTTGCGCCATTCCCCCCCTCATTTACAGCCTACGAACCGACCCGATTGCGGCAGTCCGAAGTAACTGCGCCTGGGCGATCGGGCAACTGTGCCGCGAACTCCCCTCCAACGTGGTGTATGCCGGGGCGATCGACTCCCTCATCGAAGTCCTAGAAGAAGACGAAGATATGGGCGTTCGCGAAGATGCCAAAGCCTCCTTATTACGAGTCGGAGACCCTCGCGGATTACAAATCATCGAGGAATTAGAACTCGATGGCTTATTGTAAATTCAAAACCCCTCGCCGTCTCAAAACCCTACAGCAACAAAGCCCGCCTCTGCGGGCTAAGAAACTTTAATAACAAAATTTAGCATCAGTCATTCTCTTCCTTTTCGACATCACGGTTGATGGGGGAGGCGGAGTGAGATTGGATTTTTAACCACTGATTTCACTGATTTGCACTGATGGGGATGGGGGAGATTTACGGAGAGGGTTTGATGGGGTAAGGGTGGGAGGTTGTTTCTCTCACTCTTACCCCTGGGCTTGGTTATTTTGGACTTTGGAAGGGGTTAGAATTGGCAAGGGCCACTTCTGCCATTGGGACAGACGGTGAGGTTATCGGTTGTAATTCCGACGACTGTTGCACCTGTGATATCGGCATTTGTTAATTTAGCTGCGGATAAATTGGCTCCGGTTAAGTCTGCACCCATTAATTTGGCTCCGCGCAAGTCGGCATTTCTTAAGTTAACCCGTTGTAGGTTGGCTCGTTGCAGATTGGCATCGATTAAACTGGCATTGTTTAAGTTAAATCCACTCAAATTTAACCCGGCAAGTTGTCGGTTTCGTCTCGGCCAATTGACGATTTTCCAGTTGAGTAAATCTTCGGAGTCAATGCGGGTGGTATTAATATCAATTTGAGTATTCATTAAATTAGCACCCCGGAGATTGGCTCCGCTTAAATTAGCTCGAACTAAATTGGCTCCGCTTAAATTGGCGAATTCGAGGTTGGCATTGGTGAGGTTGGCCCAGTCTAAACTGGCATTGGTTAAGTTGGCATATTTGAGGTTGGCCGATTGCAAACTTGCTCCATTGAGATTGGTCTCTTGGAGGTTGGCGTTAATTAAACTAATTTCGGCTAAGTTGGCGTTATTTAATGTTGAACCGCTAAAGTTACTGTCATCTAATTGGGCTCCGGCTAAATTGATTTGACTTAAATTTTTGTGGGTGGCTGTGGTTAGATATCCTTTGCGTAAGGCAAATTTTAACAAGGGGTCAGAGACTCGGGGATGAAAGAGTAATAAAAATGGGGTTAAAGAGATGAGGACAAATAAAACGCTCATGGCGTTTTTCATGTTTTGTCCAAGGGCGGTATTTCGGGTGAATTGGGAGTTGTAAGTGGCTGAGAGTAATCGGCTATTTTCTTGGTTGGCGACTTCGAGTTGCCATTGGGTTTGGGAGAGTTGGGTTTGCAGCAATACCCGCTCCTCATTGGCTTGTTCCAGTTGAGTTTGGAGTTGATTGCGCTCATCCAGTAACCAAGTGGTTCGAGATTCGCTGATGCGGCGTTCTTGCCGTTCTTCGCCGAGTTCGGCTTGGATTAAAGATAGTTTGGTTTCGAGTTCTGAGGATTTGGCGGCGTTGGTTTGGAGTTGGGTTTGGAGTTGAGAGCTCTCTTCATGGGAGACCCGGCCTCCATTGTTTTTGTAGTGATTGAGTTCAGATTGAGTATCGGTGAGTTGGCTTTGTAATTGCCAGTATGCTGTGGCAGCTTGTTGGAGTTGGTTTTGCAATTCCGTGACCGCTTCTCCATCGGTGGAATGGGATTGAGCAGTGTGTTTTAATGTTTTTTCGACTTCTTCAAGCTGACGCTGGACTTGATTGGCGCGGGCTTTATGTAGTTTGCTATCGGACCGGGCTTTTGCTAGTTCGCTTTGGATGCGATCGCGCTCTTTTTCTTCCTGTTCTAAGCGGTCTTGCAAGCGCCAATAGGCTTTAGCCGCTTCGTGAATTTGCGACTTATATTGAGCGCATTCCTGGTTAAATTCTTCGAGTTTAATCTGGCTGGTTTCTAGTTGAGATTTGAGGGATTGGTGGGCTTTTTTGGCGTCCTCTAGCTGGGACTGGGCCTGTTCTCGGTCTTTTTTGCCGGATCCTAGTTCAGCATGAGTGGTTTCGAGTTTGCTATGCAGTTGCCAATAGGCTTCCTCGGTTTGCTCAAACAGGGATTTTAGCTGATCTCGTTCCTGATTGGAGAGTTCTAGCTGAGTTTTGAGTTGGGACAACTGCATTTGCGCCTGAGTGATTTGTTCAGGGTCAATGGGTTTAGACTGAGACGGCGATCGCCAATGGTTGCGCGCCCAACTCAGTTGTGCTCGTTCCTTCCGCAAAAAACTATCCGGGATTCGTCCCAAGGTCAAGGGGTATGGCGTCAAATCCCAACCACAGGTCGAGCAATTTTTGACCTCGCCCTCAACGTATGTTGCTTGACAAACTGGACACTGTGCCACTGCTCTCTCCCGCATCGAAATCAGGACTATGATATTGAAGGAGGGGGACTGGATTTCCTCCTCTGACAGATTATCTCCCAACATCCGACTTTTGCGATCGCCTCTTTCGGATTTTAGAGGGAAACCCGCCTGAAAGGGACCCAATTCTAGGCCGCCCTGGGGCCAAATTAATCCAACCCCTAGCAATGGGGATCGTTCGTTGGTCCTCGTGAGGGGGCTTCAGCCGCGTCACGAGAAAAAGCCCCCTCACGAGGATTAGGCCGCTCACGAGGAAAATAATGTAGAGGCGAGCAAGCGAATCGCCTCTACATTATTCCCTTAAGAATTTTGCGCTGCTGTAGCCGCAACTTGATGTTTAGAAGCGGGTTCTCCCGGGTGCATCTCACTGTTGCGAGTGTTGAGCCAACCCCTACCCCGACCCAGCCTTCACCACCCCGCCCTACGGGCACCCCTCCAAAGGAACCACCCCGCCCTACGGGCACCCCTCCAAAGGAACCACCCCTCCAAAGGAACCACCCCGCC
>NZ_JAFLQW010000525.1 GCF_017313335.1 Phormidium pseudopriestleyi FRX01
CCGGGTTTCTGCATCAGATTGATTGCGAATCAGCAGAGATTTTTAAAAGAAACCCGGTTTCTAACCCATGCTGTAAACAGGACAAGAAATCGGGTTAATGACTCCACCACTTTGGAGAAAACGAGCCAGCCGAAGGGGCAGTTGAGCATCAACTAGAAATTTCATGATGCCAGGTTATAAACTCGCTTAATCTGACTTAAACGGGCGGCAAAGAGTAAGGCGGATAAAATATCTGCTTCTTCCAAATCTTCATAAAGGTGGGCATTGCCCACCCTACTATTCTACTCTTAACCTTGGGTGACAGGTTCTTTGGCTAAGAACTTCTCTAATTCGGTTAAGGCGTCGGCGTCTACTTTAGTCTGCATGGGGCAGAATTTAGGACCGCACATGGAGCAGAACTCAGCGGTTTTGTAGATATCTGCTGGCAGGGTTTCGTCGTGGTATTCTTTCGCCCGTTCCGGGTCGAGGGAGAGTTCAAACTGGCGGTTCCAGTCGAAGTTATACCGGGCGTGAGACAGTTCGTCATCGCGATCGCGTGCTCCAATGCGATGCCGTGCGATATCCGCAGCATGAGCCGCAATTTTATAGGCGATTAACCCATTTCGCACATCTTCGGCATTCGGTAATCCCAAATGTTCTTTCGGAGTGACGTAACACAACATAGCAGTTCCGTACCATCCCGCCATTGCTGCCCCGATCGCCGAGGTAATATGGTCGTATCCTGGCGCAATATCAGTGACCAAAGGACCTAGCACATAGAAAGGCGCTTCAGAACACTCTTCCATCTGCTTTTTCACGTTAAATTCGATTTGGTCCATTGGCACATGACCCGGACCCTCAACCATCACCTGCACATTATGTTCCCAGGCGCGTCGCGTGAGTTGTCCAAGGGTTTTGAGTTCAGCCAGTTGTGCTTCGTCGGAAGCATCATGCTGACAACCGGGACGCAGAGAGTCTCCTAAACTAAAGGAAACATCATATTTTTTGAAGATTTCGATAATGTCATCGAAATGAGTATAAAGCGGATTCTGTTTGTGATAATGCAACATCCATCGGGCTAAAATACCGCCGCCACGGGAGACAATGCCGGTAATTCGGTTTTTGACCAAAGGCAAATGTTCGATTAAAATTCCTGCATGAATCGTCATGTAATCCACACCTTGTTGGGCGTGTTTTTCAATGATATGCAGAAAATCATTGGGGGTGAGATTTTCCATGTTACCATGCACGCTTTCTAATGCCTGATAAATGGGAACCGTGCCGATCGGAACCGGAGAGGTATTAATAATGGCGGTCCGAATTTCGTCCAGGTTACCGCCGCCAGTGGACAAATCCATGACAGTATCGGCACCATATTTAACGGATAGTTTTAGCTTGTCTAATTCTTCGTTAATATCAGACGAATTAGGGGATGCGCCGATGTTGGCATTGACTTTACATTTGGAGGCGATACCGATGCACATCGGTTCGAGGTTGAGGTGGTTAATGTTGGCGGGGATAATCATCCGTCCTCGTGCCACTTCGTCCCGAATCAGCTCAACGGGGAGGTTTTCCCGCTTCGCTACATAGTCCATTTCTTCGGTGATGATGCCTTGTCGGGCATAGTTCATTTGAGTAACATTACTCTGACCCTGGCGTTTGGCAACCCATTCTTTTCGCATTTTGAATTCCTCAAATAACAGCTTCCCTCCGCCGGTATTACCCGGACTCAGGTTCTAAGGGTTTGTTCTCAGCCCTTTGGTCGGACACCCCTAGCTCAATTTCGGATTCTATCACTGTTTGCAGGGAAGAGTGATTTGTCTTAAAAATCTTTACAATTCGCCGGGGGCTGGCGAGTTGTACAGCAGGACAAAACCCGGGTTTCTTGAGGAACTCTCTGCCTGCTTTGTCGCCAATTAGGGCCAGAAACCCGGGTTTTTGTCCTCGGGCTCTCAAACTTCCCGCAAAGCTCTCGGGTTTGGGGGTACTCAACTCAGGAATCTGTAATTTTTAGTTTACCCCTTAGATGTGGGTACAATAGAGGGGATACCTCCGGGTTTCTTTGGGGGATTTCTAATGTTCATGAAAGATTTAGGGCTGGACCCCCGATTTCCGGTTTTATATAGACAGTTTAGAGGGGAATTTTATGAAGTTTGGCATCTGTTATTTGGGATTAAATTCGGGTGATTTTATTAGGAGGTAGAGCCTCCAATTGGGCGTGGCATGGCAGATCCATGTCACGAGTTTAAAGGGGTTGAAGTTGGGGATAGGGTGAGGAAATCTCTAAGGAGCAAGCTAAGATAAGATTATAATACTGTTGCAAAGCGAGGGAAAGGTCCGATGAGCAAAATTTTAGTGGTAGATGATGTGCCGAGTGAACTGGAGATGATTGGCCGGATTTTAAAAAAAGCTGGGATGGAGGTGGTGGTGGCAACCAATGGGGAGGAGGCGATCGCCCGGATTCAGGAGACGGCACCGGATCTGGTCATTCTGGATGTGATTATGCCTCGGATGAATGGATTTGAGGTGATTCGCGAGTTGAGGGGCGATCGCAAGACTTCCAAGTTACCCGTCGTCTTTTGCAGTCAGAAAAATACCGAGATTGATAAAACTTGGGGCATGGATTTAGGAGCCGATGCCTATATTACCAAACCTGTTGACCCCCAGCAATTGGTTAATATTGTGGAACGCTTATTATAAACAGGACAGCGGAAAGAATTAGACCTAAATCACTAAATTTATCCCAATTTTATCCGATTGCCTCACGGCTTTAAGCAATTGTATCCTGAGAGTCCGGTAACCGCTATAGCATTCCTTGCAGGATTTATAACATCTGTCTTCTCCCCTCTCCCGCTTTGGGAGAGGCCTGTCCTGAGCCCTGAGCCC
>NZ_JAFLQW010000283.1 GCF_017313335.1 Phormidium pseudopriestleyi FRX01
ATTTAACTTCAACCAGTCCATCATTGACTCTACGGGTCGTGTGGTCAATACCTGGGCTGATGTGATTAACCGGGCTAACCTGGGTATGGAAGTGATGCACGAGCGTAATGCTCACAACTTCCCCCTTGATTTGGCTGCTGGCGAAGCGACTCCGGTTGCTTTGACTGCTCCTTCTATCAATGGTTAATCTCAGAAAAGAATAAAAAAGCGCCTCCAATTTGGGGGCGCTTTTTATTTGGGGCTAGACAGAGTTCTGACAACCGATCAAAGAACCAATCTAAGGGAGGTCATACTTTGGCCGGGTTAGATTTGCTGGTGGTAGCGTTTGTTTTGCCGTTTTTGGTGTGACCATTGCCATTGCGGGGTTGCAGAACGCCGTAACCGCCGTGGTTGCGTTCGTAAATCACATTAATTTCACCGCTGTCGGCATTGCGGAACATATAGAAGTCGTGATCCACGAGTTGCAGTTGTTCCAAGGCATCGAGAACACTCATCGGAGGCATGGCAAAATATTTGGTTCGCACCACTTCCTCGGGAAGTTCTGGGGTGCGATCGCCAATGAGGTCCTCGACCAGGGGTTGCTCTTCGAGAAGCGTTTCATTAAGCGTGTCTGGCGCTTGAATTTTCTGAGTGTGACGTTTTTCTTTGTACTTACGCAATTGGCGAGCGATTTTATCAGCGACTAAATCGATGCTTGCGTACAGATTTTCACTGCTCTCTTCAGCGCGAATGATCGTACCATTTGCAAAAATGGTTACTTCAGCAGTTTGTTTAGAATTGTTCCGAGGATTTTTGGCCACAGATAGATGGACATCTACTTGTGTGGTCAAGTTTTGAAAGTGACTCACTGCTTTTTCAACCTTTTGGTTGACGTACTCGCGAATGGCCTCGGTTATTTCAATATTTTTGCCGTGGATAACAAGCTTCATAATCAATCTTCCCACTGAAGACTCCATCGTATTAATGGTTTAGATATTAGGGTTTGGAGGGATGATAAAAAAAGCGAAATATGCATATCTCCATGCCCAATTTCTAATAATAGACGGAGGGAAAGCGGGGCGGGTAATGCCGCTTTCCTAACATTAGTTCTTTTGCCCGTTTTTGGCGTTTCGCTCGCTTAAGAACGGAGCCAAAACTTATCAAGGTTGACTACCCTTGAAAGGGTGGAATTACTCTGCCCTGAGTTGCCCATAAATTACGGCAGATCTTTGAGGCATCGCGGTTGGGAAATGGGTTGGGCGATCGCCCTTCAGTCACCGGAGTCACATGGGACTGTGGATCACTCGTCATCAACTGCGATGGTACGAGCTTCAAAGTCTGATGTGCCAGTTGGTCAGCAGGTTCTGTCGATAATGAAGATGATTATAGCAATCAAGACCCAAAATTGTAAGTCTTGGAGACTTGAGTGGAAGGGTTCCAGAAATCCTGTCCTCGGGGACAAGGCCACTTAGGGTACTGGATTAGTCAACTAAATGGTCTTCTGCGTTTTATAATAGATGGCTTTTGGGAAACCCCTCCTGTGCTGTAATTCAACTCCTTACCTTTCAGACTACCACCTTGTATTGAGAATTACACCGAATTTTGTCATCTCTTTAAAATTCGTTGCAATACGTTACGGAATGACAATCCAGTTAGCCTGGGCTATAGTAGTTATCCGGATTTCCACCCTGATTTTTGCCTAATTTTCTGCCAAAAACCCCTTGCTTTTTTGGATGATATATAGTAGTAGTCTAGCCAATGCTTTTGAAACCCGTTCCCCTCGTCGGCGTTGTGGGTTCTACAATCTCGATCGCCTCCCCTATCGGGACGCTTGGACCTGGCAGCAGTCTCTGGTGGCTGCCCGACGGTCAAATCCAGAGTTAGAGGATGTCTTGATTTTGCTGGAACATCCTCCGGTTTATACCCTGGGAAAAGGGGCGAGTTTAGAATTTCTCAAGTTTGACCCCACCTGTAGCGATGTGGAACTGCATCGGGTGGAGCGTGGGGGTGAGGTCACTTATCATTGTCCGGGTCAAATCGTGGGTTACCCGATTTTGAATCTGCGATATTACCAGACGGACTTGCACTGGTATTTGCGGCAGCTTGAAGAGGTGATTCTTCAGGTGTTGGCTGAGTATGGCTTAAAGGGCGATCGCCTGACGGGGTTGACCGGAGTTTGGCTGGAGGGGCGAAAAATAGCGGCGATCGGGATTAAAGTCAGTCGATGGATTACGATGCACGGTTTTGCGCTGAATGTTTGCCCGGATTTAAAAGGATTTGAACAAATAGTCCCTTGTGGGATTGCCAACAAACCCGTGGGTAGTTTGGCTGAATTTGTAGAGGGGATTAACCCTGATCGGGTGCGCCAGCAAATCGCCACAGCGTTTGCCGATATCTTTGCCGTTGAATTGAGTGAGTTAAAATTGCCTACACAGGCCGAGCAGATTTAAGCGCGATCGCCATAGAATCAGTGCGATCGCTCAGTTTAGGGTGCATCAACATCAAAAACTCAGAGGGGATAAGCATTTGAAGCATTTATCCTGCCAGTTCGAGGCGGCTTGATCGCCAATGCCAGGGTATCCGGTGAGCGATCTCCGGTTCCCCAGTGTCTGATTGATAGCGCTTTAAAGATTAAAAAAGGATAAAGAATCGAAAATCGGCTCAATCCTGCATTCAGAGGTCGATCAGATCGCAGCCTGGATTGTCGCCATCCTCTCTTGAGAAACTCTCCCATCAGCTTGATTGCACATCCGCGCACCCCGTTGGGGGTAAGCGCGGGAATTTTAACATCCCTTCCCCAATTATGAGTTCATCTACCAACTCCAGGGATCCCTTTCTTACCCAACTGATTGAATTTAGTAAAAAGGCAACAGTCTCCAAACCATCAAGAAAGTGGCGGCGTTTTTTATCAAGCAAAATTGAAGCCCTATCAGACTTAGGAGCGATCGCCAGATCCGATTTTACCGCCAATTCCTGTGATTTCTCCACCGGGACAGCCGAACCCTTGTCTGCCCTAAAAGAACGAGATACTCAAGCCTTAGCCGAACTATTCGAGGACGAAGAGATCGAAGCCATCCAAGCCGATGTTCTTCTTTGTTTGAGCTTCTTGTCTCCCGCACCCTGTTGGGACGAGCAAGCTTTTGAGTTTTTAAAAGAATTCCTTTAACCCTCGGATTTTTTGCGTTATAATAGCAAGATAAAGCATCAAATCAACCCCAAACCCGATTAGCAACCAGGGCGATCGTCAATGGATCGCCCTGGTTGCTAATTCATACATTCTCCACAGCCAAAAGCAATGTCCTTTCCCAAAGCTTGTCCCCACTCCGAACAACCGATTCAATTGAAAACACTGAAGGTCACTTCACCCTGAGACAGAAGGATTGAGTAACACTTGCTCCAGTTCACGACTACAATAACAAACAATCCGAGGGATTTCTAAATCATCAACCCTTAAAAAAATAGCCACTTTACCCTAAATCGGCTTAACCCCACGGGAACAAAGAAGGAGAAATTTAGAATCCTCCATTCACTATTTACCGAGAAAATTTCTCTATTTTCTCTTTCCATCCCCCATCCCCGGTTACCAAACCCCCATTACCTAACCCTTGTTTATCATCATTCTTTTGATATGCCTTCAATAGCCCGAAAAAACCTATTTGAAGATCTCCCACGCTTTCTCGTCGCCCAAGCAGGCATCATGTTTGCGGTGAGTTTGATTACCATTCAAACTGGAATCTTTAAAGGGGTCATGCGCTCAACAGCCTTACTGGTGGACTATTCTCCAGCGGATATTTGGGTCAGTTCCCAGGATATGGAAACCTTAGAAATGACCCTGCATATGCCCTACAAGCGATTGAGCGAGGCTCAAGAAGTGGAAGGGGTCGCCCAAGCGGAAGCGCTGATCGTCCAGGGGACCTTGTGGCGAGATTCAACGGGGCATATCAACCATGTCCGGGTGTTTGGATTTGACCCAGATGGCGAACTCTTTGTACCGGGACAGATTGTCCGAGGCAGCGATCGCGACCTCCACAGACCCTACACCATGTTTGTGGATGAAGCGAGCTTTGATACCCTGAAGGTGTCATGGCTGGGGGACAAAGTGGAAGTCGGGGCATTTTCCGCCACGGTTGTGGGATTCACCCATGACACTCAATCGATTGTGGCGAGTCCCTATATTTTCGCTTCTTTAGATAATGCCAATGCCTTCACGACGACTCGTCCCAGTGAAGAGGCGGCTTCTGAAGTCCAAGAGGATCCAGAACCCTTAACAGAGGATGACCCGATCACCTATATTTTGGTGAAAGCTGAACCGGGACAAAATTTGCAGGAACTCAAAGAGAGACTACAAGAGGCATTGCCCTATACCCGCGCTTATACTCAGGAAGAAATGGCCCAACTCAACCGCGTTTATTGGCAAGATCGGACGGGAATTGGCTTTGTGCTGAGTTTGGGGGCCGGGGTGGGGGTGATGGTCGGGATGGTGGTTGTTGGACAGATTCTGTACGCTTCTGTCTCGGATCACATCAAAGAATTTGGCACCCTGAAGGCGATGGGGGCCTCCCAGAGCGTGATTTATGGGGTGATTATTGAACAGGCGCTGTGGATGGCTGTGTTAGGATACCTGCCAGGAATGATGCTGTGTTGGGGGATCCAATCATGGGCGCTGGCGGCCCAGGGATTGACTATTCTGATTTCACCGGGGACTGCTGTTGGGGTATTTGGGATTACGGTGGTGATGTGTGTATCTTCTGCAATTTTTGCCATTCAGAAAATTAACCGAGTCGATCCAGCGATTGTTTTTAAAGCCTAGGTTGCAATTCTTGGGGAGATTGGTCATAATTACTCAGACCGATCGGGGGATGACGATTTTAAAAGTGGCACAAACAATTAGACTAGGGTGATGGACGAGTGCCAGAATGCGATCGGGCATCCTCTTAACTTATAAATCTATGAGAAATCTCTCCACTCAGGTGATTGCACCCTCGTTAGCTGCATCAACAGCGGCATCGACAACAATGGGCGCGATTAAAGCTAGAGGCGTCAAGATGGTCTTCGAGTCTGGTTCCGAGGAGTTTCATGCCCTTAAAGGGATTGATTTGGAAGTCCGTCCCGGAGATATTCAACTTTTGATGGGACCATCGGGTTCGGGCAAAACGACCTTGCTCTCAATTTTGGCTGGGATGCTAACCCCAACAGCGGGAACGGTTAAATTACTCGGCGAAGAAATTACCTGGATGTCCCGGGCTGAATTATCCCGGTTTCGCCGAGATAATATTGGCTTTATTTTTCAAGGTTTTAATTTATTTCCGGCACTCACGGCGACGGAAAATGTGGAAGTGGCGCTGAATTTGAAAGGAATTCGGGGACGCAATGCTCACCTCGAAGCGCAGCATCTTCTGGAACAAGTGGGTTTGGGAGAGAAAGTTAATCAGTTGCCTCGGGATTTATCCGGTGGACAAAAACAACGGGTGGCGATCGCCCGTGCTTTGGCAGGTCATCCCCAGTTAATTATGGCCGATGAACCCACGGCAGCTCTAGATTCTCATAGTGGTCATGCCGTTATCGAACTGCTTCGCAAATTGGCAAAAGAAGGGGGTAGCACGGTCTTAATGGTCACTCACGATCCGCGCATTCTGGATGTGGCCGATCGCATTCTCTATCTCGAAGATGGGGAATTACAAAAGCCCCCTTCAGATTTAAGTTAGGTTTGATAGCGAGTCTTACAGCAATTGAGCCATTACACTGATGGAGTGGGAGCATCTTGCTCCCTACGACTCTAAGGGAGCCAGATGCTCCCACTCCTCAATTCTATGAGGCTCAGACTGCTACAAACAATGCGCTAGAGGGCATCTAAATCAGATATCTCGATAGAATTTAGAATTCAGCAAAGGGAGCAAAATGCTCCCTTTGCTTTTGCCGTTATTTTATCCCAAATTCACACAATTTTTGAGAAATTATTCACAATTTTTGAGAAATTCTTAACCACCCAATAGATTAAAAAACCCACCCAAACTGTCCAGACTGGAATTAAGGCTAACAAAGTCTCTTGAGAGAACCATTGATTCAAGAAGTTACCCTGTATGCGATCTGTTGAAACCGTGGGTTCGGGACCGACTTGAATCTGGGTTTCGGTTCCTGAAAATCCAACTTGAATGCCTACTCTGGTATTTTCTTCGGGATTATAAGGGACAAGTGCGAGGGTGTCAAGTTTTTGAATCTCTAAATCCTCGGATGTTTCTCCCATTAAAAAATCGTTTTGTGATATTTGGAGTGATTGCCTTGCCATCCGAATCTGACCGGCGATCGCAGTAGACTCATAGACCTTTGTATCTGTAGCCGTTTGTGCTCTTTGCCTGCGGTAAAATCGCACATCTTCCACATTTAGATTACCTGGTATCCATTGAGGCGAGGGTGACGGAACGATCGCCGCGATCGCTGCTTGTTCTCTCAAGGTTAAAGTTAGCCGTTTTTCCTCGGGAATCCAGGTAAATTCTAAGGGAGTATCGAGGTTGGGGCGACTACTCCCGGACTGAAGTTCGGTAATTTGATATCCTCTTAAACGAACAAGCAACGGCTGATTGCCCAAGTCGAGTTCTAGCACATTGGGACGAATCGCTGGTTGCAAGACAAGATGGAGACGACCGCGATCATAACTCAACTGTTCGACTAAGGTATGTTGTCTTAACCATAAGCGTCTGAGCGTCAGTTCACTGCGGCGATCGGCTTCAACGGGCGTGATTTCCCATTCACTCTCGGCAGTGGGCAGATCAACGGTGAGGCTGGATAACTGATTCAATCGCGGATCATTGGCATTCTCAAATCGTCCGGTTAAAGTGAAGTTTTGTTCCCCGGCGATCGCCATCTGACGCAACCCGCTTATCCCTTCAAATAAAACAACACTTTGGGGTGATTCTCCATATCTAAAGCTGAGTTCTTCTACCAGAATACTGCCTTCAAAGGGATGGGGAAAGGGGAGGAATGTTACCAAGGGAAGGACGGCTAGGCACAGGGCAATTAATGCGATCGCCCGATAGAACTCTTGAGGCAGTCTCCCGGGTTGCTTCCGGGGCGGATCCTCCGGCGGAATTGACTGTAGCCTGGGTTTAGAAATGCCTGACTTGCCAATGGAATTTCCCAAGGCTGGAACGGTACGGGCCAGTGTTGGCAAATGGGTAATATACCAGACAATCAATTCAATCAGATGGATCAACAACCAGAAGCCTTGAAAGGCGAATTGCCACATCCCCAGCAGTAGCCATTTGAAGGGGAAGAGTAAAATCATGAAATTTCTCTGGGCGATCGCTTCCTTGACTTGCATGAGCGATCGCTGTATCCACATCCGGAGTTCTGAAAATGCCCACAGCAACAATTCAATTAGCTGAATCCCCAGCCAAAACAGGTTAACTAGCAGGTTCCAGATGACCACAAGAACCCACCGACCGAATTCCTGTAACCCCTTAAAAATTAGTTGAACGCTTGGTTTCACAAATGGTTGAAGGCTTTGATTGCTTTAAGACAAGAGCATCATACCATTTTAGATTTTTTAATCGGGCTTGAGGCGATCGTCACGTCACCGCCGACACCCCACCCTAACCAGGACCAAGACACAGGTCCGGGAACCGTCGCTGCTCTTAAGCTTAAAAAACCTACTCTTGTAAGCCCCAAACCGATGGCGGCCCCCCTTCGACCCTTCGACCCTTCGACCCTTCGACCCGCTCAGGGCTCAGGGCTCAGGGTTCAGGGCTCAGGGAGAGGGGTTCGGGGTCAGGGTTCTGAAATCTGCTATATTGCCCAAAATCTGCCTCAGAAACCCAGGGTGACTGCCTCCATACGCTCTGTACCCACAGGCGATCGCAAAGGCTAGAGAGTTCAGACAGCCGATCATCCACTTGAGTTGCGACTTTGGAATGCTCGTTTTCGGAAAATCTATGCCAATAGATAGAGGTTATTTTCTGCGTTTTCCTATGGTTTTCGTCCCTGAAGGGGATTGATAAATTTTTCTTTTGATTCACAAGTATTTTGGATGAATTATATCATTTTAGTTGATGGCGATCGGTGTAGTTTTTTCGGGAGAAACTGGGTAAACTCATGTATAGAGAGTTTCTCACGCGATTAACTCTCCAGAAGGACGTTTTATCCAAAGGAATGCAGGTGTTTATAAGCTGATGCAAGAGTTTGAGCTCGCCAGGAGAAATCACGGGTTCTATCTTTGAGACTGATGCTTCTATCAAGAGGCTTTGGGTGCAAAAATCAATCCGCGATCGCCTTACCCATAGTTTTTTCTCTACCCCTGGTGAGTATTTTTGCTGATTGCCAAAATTGTATTATTGTTGTAGCATAGGTAGAGGGGCTTGCCCCTAACGAAGGAACACCACAAGGAACATCACTCTGTAGAGAGATAGAGATGCTCTTTGAGTGAACCCTAAACCTTCAAACCCAGTCCAAAAGGAAAGGAGACTCATCCAGTCACAGCGGGACGCATTTGCGAAAAAGCTAGAAGTAAAGTTTTTCTAAAAAATTTATCCCATTGCCTACTCCCGCAGCAGGATTCAGGTCAAGAAAGGTAGGTGGTAAACTCAGGGTACTAAGTAGCAAGCTCTCTCATTCAGTGGGGAAACCCCCCTCTTACTCGGGTTTAAAAGTACGGAGATTGCCCTATTGAAGACGCTGTTAAAGGCGAGTGAAATAGTGCACGATCTGTAAATAGAGGAGAATATCGTGGAAGTAAATTGGTACAAAAGACCTAAAACTAGAAACGCGATCCTAGGGTATTTAACGGTTAATGCCTATCCCCTAGTTTCTAATTTGAAATCTAAAATCCCTCTTCTTTCACTTCCCTTAGATTGAATCTCTCAAATCCTCGTTGACCCGGGAAACGGGAATATTAAGGAAACTTTAAGGTGACTAGGACTGACTCTAATCTCAATAACCCTTTACTCAATTGTAGATCTGACATAAGATAGAAGAAGTCAAAATCATAACGACTTTGAGTTGACTAGGCATCACCCCCGGTCTGGTGCAGCGGAAAAGCCCCCCCGAACAGGCATCTGTAAGGCCCTGACCCAAATCGCGAGGAGGATGTAACCCAGTCAGTGAGACCAAACCGCGAAATGCTACCCGTTGAGTGGGGCGAGTGCTTGCTACGCATAAGAATGTATTTCGTTTGGAGAACTGCAAAATGCCCACAATCAAATCTCGGCCAACGACTGTTAAGCAAACTTATATGGGCGCACGACAAAGCGATTCTACTGATACCATTCGTTCGTATTTACATGAAATTGGTCGTGTGCCGTTGCTGACCCACGAGCAAGAAATTGTCTTTGGGAAGCAAGTGCAGCAACTGATGGCGTTTTTGGAAGCCAAAGAAGCGCTAGAGAAGAAGCTCAAACGCGAACCTACGGAAGAAGAATGGGCCGAGGGGGTTGGACAAAGCGTCAGTGATCTCAAGAACTTGGTAAAAATCGGTCGGCGATCCAAGCAAAAGATGATTGAAGCGAACCTGCGCCTGGTGGTGGCGATCGCCAAGAAATACCAGAAGCGCAACCTAGAATTCTTGGACTTGATCCAAGAAGGAACCCTCGGATTAGAGCGGGGTGTAGAGAAATTCGACCCGATGCGGGGATATAAATTCTCCACCTACGCCTACTGGTGGATTCGTCAGGCGATTACCCGGGCGATCGCCCAACAAGCGCGGACCATCCGCCTGCCGATTCACATCACCGAAAAACTCAACAAAATCAAGAAAGTGCAACGGGAACTCACCCAAAGCTTAGGGCGGAGTCCTTCCCCGTCGGAGATTGGCGAAGCACTGGATTTAGAACCGGCACAGATTCGGGAATATCTCTTAATGGCACGTCAGCCCGTTTCCCTGGATCTGCGAGTGGGAGATAACCAAGACACCGAACTGCAAGACCTCTTAGAGGACGCAGACGCTTCTCCGGAAAATTACATCACCCAAGAACTACTGCGGGAAGACTTAGAAAGCCTTTTGGCCGAACTAACCACTCAGCAGCGCGATGTGATTATTTTGCGATTTGGCCTGAAAGATGGGCGGGAATTGTCCCTTGCCAAAGTCGGTGAAAAGCTCAGTCTGAGCCGGGAACGAGTGCGTCAGCTAGAACATCAAGCTCTCGCTCACCTACGACGCAGACGAGCGAATGTCCAAGAGTATTTAGCCAGCTAACCTATGGCTAATAGCAATAGGCTATTGGCGTTGAAGATGCGGGAGGGGATCGATTGAAGGTCCCCTTCCGTTTTTTTGGTCATTGGTCATTGGTCATTGGTTATTGGTCATTGGTTATTGGTCATTGGTTGTTGGTCATTGGTCATTGGTTATTGGTCATTGGTTGTTGGTCATTGGTCATTGGTCATTGGTCCCCTTCGACAAGCTCAGGGCAAGATTGGTCATTGGTCATTGGTCATTGGTCATTGGTCATTGGTCATTGGGGACTTACAAGGGTATGTTTTTTAAGTTCAAGGTGATTTACTTTATTATTAATTGCACGGACGGTCCCCTCCCCTTGGCAAGGGGAGGGTTAGGGTGGGGTCCACTCCCCTTAAAAGGTGACCCGATCGCGCAAGCGTTCTGATAGAGTGGGACCAATTCCGGAGACCCGTTGCAAATCCTCCACTGAGGTGAATGGTTGCTGCTGCCTGGTGGCAATCATCCGAGAGGCTAAAGCCGGACCAATTCCGGGTAACTCCTCTAACTCCTGCTGAGTGGCGCGATTCACATTGATTCGGGCCGATGGAGATAATGCGGGAACCGGAGTGGGTGAGCCACATTGCTGAATCTGTTGTTCGATTCTGGCCTCAATATGGCTGGGTAAACCCAAACGAGCCGTGTTATAAAGTCGTTCAAACTCTCGCCTAAAATGGGCTGCGACGATGGGAGAGTCAATGACCAATAGGGTCTCATCATTGCGAGAATTAGCGGCGGCGGACCAGTTATGAGACCCGGTGATCACGGTGCGATCGTCCAAGAGGGCAAATTTATGATGAAGGCGATCGCCCGGAGGTAACTGGGGAACGCCTACCGTATCCAGGGGAGTAGACCAAGGTTGGTTACCCTGATCATACTGACAATTTTGATTGGGTAAAGCCACCCCCATCATGTCCAACCCTTCGCTATAACTGCGATAGGCAAAACTGGCATCAATAAGCGCACGGACTTGGACCCCAGTCTGATGACGAGCATAAAGAGTATCGCTTAACTGCTGTTTTGAGAAGACAAACAGGGCCAGGTCCACGGATTGAGTCGCTTGGTTCAACGTATTGGCGATCGCCCCATTGACACTCTGGGCCCAAGGAACTCGCGCCCCCGTCGGAGCAAATTGCACCCCCACCGAACTCGCCCCCAAATTCACCCACTGCTTCGGGCGAAATGATTTTTGGACTCCAAAGAGACTATCCGACTCACCGCCTGGGCCATCCCCCCACATTAAGTTAAACTCTTGTTGAAATAAACCGGCTAATTCCGAACTCGATATTTTGAGTAAATTATTGGGATTACCGCGACTGGTGGGAGAGAGAAAATCTCCGTGGATGTCACTGGTGGTAAAATTGGCCGAAGTGACGATTACCATGCGACCATCGGCGATCGCAAATTTATGGTGCATCAACCCACTGCCTTTGGAACCATCTGCCGTATCGTCAATCGTCGGCACCCCAGCATTTTTAAAAATGATTAAAGCATCCCCCTGGACGATTTCCTCCGAACTGAGAGAACCATCCTGGTTGCGATCAATCAGGTGACGCCACTCCTCATACCGCGCTTTGTTGCGTTCATCCAGACGGGCGACTTGCTGCGGTGTCAACTCACTGAGGGCTTGATTATAGGTATTTTCCAAAATCACCCGGACCCTGACACCGGATTGATGCTTCTGTGCGAGGGCCTGAGCAATCTTAGGCAACTGCAACTCTTGAACTGCCACCTCCACTGTGGATGTGGCACCATTGATGGTATCCACAATCAACTGTTCCAAATCATCCCCCGGTCGAGTGATGCCTCGGTAAGGTTCTGAGTAATCCAGGACCGGATTCTGGTTAAAATAAACCTCCACAAACGGATCTTGGGGTAGGGGAGGGAGTCGATGCAGTGTGGGTTGAATTTCTTCTTTGCAACCGCTTACCATCAGGCCCAGAATCGCTACAAACACTGACCACGGAAGGGCCCAGAATCGCGGAGGTTGTGGAGTTTTTCGTAGGATCAGCAGTAGAAGCATAAGACCCGACTAGAGAGAATTAGGAGAATTGGGAGAACGCAGACAGAAGACTTGAGGAAAAAGTGTCGGTGGAGAGTCGCGAGTGCTAACGCATGGTAGAATTGCGATCTGTTGAAAAAGATTTGTCCATCGTCTTCGCCCTCTTTGTCCGGCATCATAGCATTCAGGATGGGTTATTCTGCCCTTTCGAGGGGAGGATCCACGTCAACAAATTTTTAAGGGTTCAATTCAGCAGTTGAACCGGCAGGGATTTAGTTGACTTAACGGATGTCTGGTGATGGCATGGAAATATGGTCGAAATTAGGTTTCGGCTCGGGGATTAGGGTAACATCAGATCTATTGCTGACTGAGGAAGTTCGTGCAACAAGAAACAGTTGGCATGGACCAGAGGCTATGGGTTGAGGATAAGCTCTCATCACGAGTTGAAGTTGGAGGTTTGGGCCAAACAAACCAACACCAGTGTTTTATGCCGAGAAGAAAAAGAACCTTTCCATGCGGTCACAAGGGTTATGGTCAAGTTTGTCACCGTTGCGCTCAAGATCAAGAGGCCCAGGAGCAAGCGGTACGTTCGCTGGCGGAAAAACGACAGCAAAAAATGGACTGGGAAGCCAGTTTTAACCATGACCCCATTGATTTGAGAGAGTTACCGGATTACGTGGTTCACAAAGCCCGGAATATTATCGAGGGGCTCCGCGAACGCCGTAATTATCGAGAGTTTGGCGGAAAGCGTCTCCGTCACAATCGCTGCATTATCAGTATCCCGGTTACCCGAAACTATCGGATGATCTGCCGAGAGGAGGGGAATGTCACGATTCCTGAATCGGTATTGTCACACGAAGATTACAATGTGTGCAAGCCGGGGAGTTAAGGGTGCTGAGTGAATGGAGTGTGAATTGTCGATCGCACTGATGAAAAGATTGATAAACTGCTTAGATGGCGATCGCCAGTTCTCTGGGGTTATTAGCGTGAAGCTTTAAGACCGATGGAGAGGCGATCGCTCCCTCCGTCGCTGCTGGATGAAGGCTCACGAGAGATTAGCCCTGTAGCGGCTTATCCTCAAGCTCAGTAACTCATGCAGATCTATTTAGATTACAGCGCAACCACACCGACTCGACCTCCTGCGATCGCCGCCATGCAAGATGCCCTCACCCAGAATTGGGGGAATCCTTCGAGTATCCATGAATGGGGGCAAAGAGCTGCAACGGTGGTGGAAAAGGCTCGAATGCAGGTCTGTAGTCTCATCAATGCACAGGCGGATTCGCTGATTTTTACCGCAGGCGGAACGGAAGCGGACAACCTGGCTATCATCGGGGTGACTCGTCACTACCCAACCCCGCAGCATCTGATTATTTCTGAGGTGGAACATTCTGCTGTCAGTAAAACCGTAGAGTTGCTAGAGCAGTGGGGATGGCAGGTGACGCGGTTGCCGGTCGATCGCCTGGGAAGCGTGAATCCCGAGGACTTGAAATCTGCCCTACGCTCAAATACGGTGTTGGTGTCGGTGATTTATGGACAGAGTGAAGTGGGAACGGTGCAACCGATTCAAGAATTGGGGGCGATCGCTCGCGCGGCAGGGGTGTTATTTCATGTGGATGGGGTGCAGCTTGTCGGGCGATCGCCGGTGAATGTGCAAGAATTGCCGGTGGATCTGCTCTCCTTATCTAGTCATAAAATTTATGGTCCTCAAGGGGCGGGGGCGCTGTATGTCCGGGAAGGGTTGGAATTGGTGCCGTTGCTGACGGGAGGGGGACAAGAATCAAATCGGCGATCGGGGACTCAGGCGGTCCCGGCGATCGCTGGGTTTGGGGTGGCAGCAGAATTAGCGATGGAAGAAATGCCAACGGAGACCCCGAGATTAATCCAATTGCGCGATCGCCTTTTCGACTTATTAGCGGATACCCCGGAACTCGTCCCCACCGGCGATCGGCTGCATCGCTTACCGCACCATGTTAGTTTCTGTCTGCGGGAGGATGCTCACCATCGAGGGAGTCAACCCATCTCCGGCAGGGCGATCGTCCGGCAAATGAACCTCGCCGGAATCGCCATCAGTTCTGGATCCGCCTGTAGTAGCGGCAAACTCAACCCCAGTCCCGTCCTATTAGCAATGGGATACAGTCCCACCGAAGCCACCGCAGGCCTGCGCCTCACCCTAGGACGACAAACCACCGCAGCAGATATCGACTGGACAGCAATGGTCCTCAAGCAAGTTTTAGCCCGACTAATGCCCGAATTAGCCTTAGCTAGACTTTAATTTCCCGTCTTATTTTCTGTGCCTTTTTAGAAGAAAATATTATTCTGTGGCACTCTGAAAACAGGTTAGAAACCGGGTTTCTACCAGAGTTTTTTCCGCCCTTTCACAAATTGGGACAGAAACCCGGTTTCTGGAGTCTGGGGTGGGGTTTAGAAACCGGGTTTCTACCAGAGTTTTTGCCGCCGTTTCACAAATTGGGACAGAAACTGGGTTTCTGGAGTCTGGGGTGGGGTTTAGAAACCGGGTTTCATCTGTATTTGTAGGGGCGCAAGCATTGCGCCCCTACAAGAAGTTTTTATAGACATTTAAATACCGTATGTAGTATGAGAAAAATTAGAAACCGGGTTATTGCTCACAACCCGGTTTCTGGGTGGTTGGGGTCCAAAATATATTAGAAACTCAGTTTTTGAGTTGTAAGGGTAAGCAATCCTGACCTACTATTCATAAGATCCCCCGGTGACTTTGCCTCGGAATACAACATATTGATAGAGGTTGTAAAACAACATCACGGGAATCAGCGCCCCTATCATCACAATCATAATCACTAACGAACTCGGATCTGCCGCTGCTTCATAGATGGTGATTTTTGAAGGAATGATATAGGGAAACACCACAAGGGCCAAGCCCAAAAACGTTAAGACAAAAAGCAGAATTGTCCAAATAAATGGCATTCTTTCCTGTTTGCGATCCAAGCTTTTCAGCAATAGCCAAATTAACAGCACACCCAGTAAAGGAATCAGAGCAAACACATAAACTTGGGGTCCTTCAAACAAGCGCGTTCTGGCTTGTTCATAAAAAATTGGGGTGACAATGGTAATCAAAACTGCGCCGATTAAAGTCGTTATGGATGCTATTTTTGCCGTCTTATAGTGGGTTTCCTGGAGTTCTCCCGTAGTTTTCCAAATCAGATAAGTTGATCCAATTAGTACATAGCCTTGAATTAAAGTTAAGGCAACTAGAATGGATTGCCAACTCAACCAGTCCCAAGTGCTGCCAATAAAATGGCCATTGCTATCGACTTCAATACCTTTCAAGACAGCACCCAAGGCAAATCCTTGACCGAGTGCGGCGAGAAAACTACCGCCACCAAAGGCCAAATTCCACAATAATTTTCGGTTAGATTGCTCTCGAAACTCAAAGGCAACACCCCGAAAAATAAACCCAAATAGCATCACAAAAATGGGAATATAAAGCGCGCTAAGAATGGTGGCATACGCTACGGGGAATCCCCCAAATAAACCACCTCCCATCAAAATCAGCCAAGTTTCATTGGCATCCCAAATATTGCTCAAGCTCGTCATGAGAATTCCGCGTCTGTCTTCCGATGAAGCCGTCAGAGATAAAATTCCGACCCCTAAATCGAACCCGTCCAACATGACGTAAAGAAACAGGAATAGGGCTAATATTCCAAACCAAACTAGGGGTAAAAAATAACTGAGTGTCTCCACGATCGCTCCTATTGTTTTGTTTCGACAGGTCGTTCATTGGGTAGAAATTCTGCCGGTTTTGTGTCCATCGCCGGTTGCGGTTCTATCCCAGGAATAGGTAAGTCAAACCGGGGTCCGCGACGAATAATCCGGCTGCCAAAATAGAGGACACAGAAGAATAAAATGCTGTAGACGATCGCAAACCCAGTTAAGGTCGTTAAAACATTACTCGCCGGGAGATTAGAAACCGAATCAACAGTGCGGATTTGTCCATATAAGGTCCAGGGTTGCCTCCCCACACAGCGCACAATCCATCCCGATTCAATGGCAATATATCCCAAGGGGGCGGCAAAAATCCAGCTTCCCATTAACCACCTTTGTTGGCTAATATTTTCTGGAGAAAGTTTCCCGCGCATCCATTGCAGGGCGGAAATTAGCATTAAACCGGCTAAAAAGAACCCGATGGCAATCATGGTCCGAAATGCATAGTAGATTAACCCGACTAAATGGGGTCGGTCCTCCGGTTTCCATTCGTTCAGTCCTTTGACAGGAAGGGTGAGTTCTTTTTTAAATTCCAGAATGTATCCCAAGGCATTGGGAACTGTAATTTCCCAGTCATTTTTCTGGGCTTTTTCATTCGGAAATGCCACTAAACTCCAATCGCCCCCTTGTCCAGCCGGAATGGTTTCCCATTGCGCTTCCATTGCGGCTAATTTGGCCGGTTGATAGTGATAGACTTGTTCACCGCTTAAATGGCCGATATAGAGTTGTAACGGTGCCACGGCGATCGCCGCTGCCAACACAATTTTAAACGACTTGCTAAAAAATTCATGATGGCGATTTTTAAGAATGTACCAGGCGCTAATTCCTCCAATCACAAACAGCGAGGTTTCCAGGGTGGCAAAAAACATATGCAGCACGCTGTTCACCATGAAGGGATTCGTAATCGCTTCAAAATAATCTCGAACTATGAATTTTCCATCCACTAATTCTCCTCCGGCAGGGGTTTGCATCCAGGAGTTGGCAGTTAATATCCAAAATGTGGATAAATTGGACCCGATCGCCACTAAAATAGTAGCCAAATAGTGAATCCCTGAATTCACCCGTTCCCAACCAAACACCATAATCCCTAAAAATGCCGCTTCTAGCATAAACGCCCAGGATGCTTCAAACCCAATGACGCTGCCAAAAAAATTGCCCACCGCTTCAGAAAACGGTGCCCAGTTTGTTCCAAATTGAAATCCCATCGGAATCCCCGATGACACCCCAATTCCAAAATTTAGGACAAATAATTTTGACCAAAATCGGGCATGGTAATAGTAGTCTTTATTGCGCGTTTTTAGCCAGATTCCCTCGACAATTACGAGATAAATTGACATCCCGGTAGTCAGAACCGGCCACAGCATATGAAAAATAGCTGTCAGCGCAAACTGCATTCGCGATAACACTAACGTATCGGATAGAAAATCCACAATTTAACCTCCTTCAAACTGTCATTGAAGTTTAACAAATTTGTGTAAAATAAAATGTTACACAAATAACATTTTTATTCATTTTAATGGGTAAATCTAAAAGTTATAATGAAGAGAGGTACAAAAATATTCCCCCTAAAGAGGGTGTCTTTGTATTATGTATTAGACAAAGTCAAGCCAGATTAGGCATAGAGGCCATAGATCCGGTCAAGACCCCATTAAGAAGAACCGTAATCTTTTATCTTTTAAAATCTGGATTTTCCTTGATTTTAGAGCGTTGCTCAGTCACATAAGCCAAGGTTTTTTGGGCATCAGAGGCCGGGGTTTGCTCGGGGATATCTGTAATATGCCACCAAGCATAGATGAGTCCTGCTGCTCCCCCTCCAACTACCCCAAATAAAATACTCACAGCGGTTGAATACCCCAAAAAGCCAAACATAACCATGAAAAATATCCACATTTTAACCCCAAAAGAAATGCCTTTTTCTTTGGGTGATTTGGGATGTTTTTTGACAGTTGCTGTCACTTTTTTTTTTGCCAGTTTGCCATATATTTTCTCCGAATTGTGAGGGGTAAAAAATGGGCAAAATTAGGGATTGATTTGGGTGATAAGTGGTTTTAATTGGGCCTCGATATCGCCGGTAGTGTCGAGGGATGTAAGGTATGGAAGTTCTTTCTCACAAAACGGTTCGGCAGTTTGTTGCTGGCTGTCGAGGAGATCTGCAGTGGCATCGGCAATATCTCCTTGGCGGTGATTGAGCCGATCGCACAAGACGGCGATCGCAGCGGTACAATGCAAAATCTCCAAAGGCAATCCGCTGTCTCTAGCGGCACCGATCGCCTCTTCCCTCAACCCTTGCCGGTCATATTTGGCATCCAAAATCACCGTCCATCCCTCACTTGCTACCATTATCCCCAATTCTAACAATCGAGCATAAGTCTGGGCGGTCATTTCTGGGCTGTATATCTCATCACCCCCTTTGGACTGCAGGGAAATCCCTGCCAAATGCTTGCGGACTGCATCTGATCGGATGTGAATCGCCCCAGTCGCCCTAGCTAACTGTCGGGCGATCGTACTTTTTCCCGAACCGGATAAACCGGACATTAAAATTAATCGCCCTTGGCGAGGTTGTGTGTACTGCCATGCTACTTGATAATAATGGGCTGCAGTTCCCCTTGCTTCTTCCTTCTCATCCTCGGCAATGTTAGCATCGTCCAACATCAACGAGGTCACTTTAGCTCGGACATACGCCTGCCGACTTAAGTATAATTGGAGCACTTGCAACCCTTGCCAGTCGCCGGTTTGTTCCAAATAAGTATTTAAAAACCCGTTGGCGAGGTCCTGTCGTCCCCTAGCTTCCATATCCATGACGGCAAAACCAATATCATACATAACATCCACAAACCGAAAGGCTTCGTTAAATTCAATGCGATCGAACAGCACAATCTGATTATCCCACAGGGCAATATTTTTAAAATGCAAATCCCCGTGACATTCGCGAATTTTATCCAGTTGCATTCGCTGCTCAAACTGAGAAGATCGTTCCGCAAAAAAACAGTCGCTGTAGGCTTTGGTTTCCTCAAATTGCTGGCGGGTTTGGGGTCCATCGATATAAAGTTGGGATTGCTTGTAATTATTATCGATCGCCACCCGGATTTTAGCCACCTCCCCAAAACTTTTAATATAGTCATTCGTCGGCGTTTGCCGATGAAACTCAGCCACAACTTGGCCTAATTGTTCCATCTGCTCTTGGGTGAGTTGACCCTGCTCAAATTGATGAATTAATAACGCCTCTTGAGGAAACTGCCGCATTTTTAAAGCATATTCAACGGATTCACCATTCCCATTCAGTTCCAATCCACTGCCTTGTTTAGTGACTGCCACGACTTCCAGATACATCTGGGGTGCAATCTGTCGGTTTAAGCGCAACTCTTCATCGCAAAAATGATGGCGTTTTTCCAGGGTAGAGTAATCTAAAAAGCCAAAATTAACCGATTTTTTGACTTTATAAACATAATCTCCCGTCAACAGAATAAACGAGGCATGGGTTTGCATCAAGGTGACGGGTTCTTGCACCGGATGGGGATAAAAGTCTCCCTGCATCATCTGGGCGATCGCCTGGGGAAGTCTGGACTGACTCATGTTGTCCTCCATTGTGATCAATTCGGCTCCCGGAAAGCGGAAGGATGAATTTTACCACTTCATCCTTCCTGCTTTTGCTATTATCCGGCGATGAGCGATCGCGTCTCTTCTTTCAATAACCGAGGTCCGTAGGTGGTGACAATTCGCCCTGCTGCTTTAGCCGCTAATTTTCCTGCTTCTGCATCACTCATTCCATGAGTAATCCCATACAAAAAGGCTCCGGCATACATATCTCCAGCGCCTACGGTATCGATCGCCTGGACGGAAATCGCCGGAATTTCGATAAGTTTTTCTCCATCAAAAATGATAGACCCTTTCGCACCCAGGGTAATCGCAAAGCGTTTGGAAAGAGTTTTTAAATGGGTGACGGCCCCATCCAGGCTTTCGGTTTCAGCCATTGTTAAGGCTTCACTTTCGTTGGCAAAGATAAAATCAAGTCCGGGTCCAATCATATCTAACAAACCCGGTTTAAAGAATTTCACCATATTGATATCCGAGAGAGACAGGGCAGTTTTTACTCCCGATTGACTGGCGATTTCTCGGGCTTTAATGGCAGCCGTTTGTCCGGTGGGGGAACTAACGAGATACCCTTCAATGTAGAGATATTCCGATGCAGCAATTGCATCAGGAACCAGTTCCGTTGTGCCAAAACTGCCGGTAATGCCTAAATAAGTATTCATGGTGCGATCGGCATCCGGGGTGACGAACACCAGACATTTTCCCGTTACCCCTGACGGTCGAGTTTGATGTTGTAAGTTGGTCTCTACGCCATTGCGGAGGAGGTCTTCCAGATAGAAAGTGCCGGTTTCATCATGGGCAACTTTACAGGAATAAAAGCCTTTACCCCCGAATTGGCTGACTGCGATAATGGTATTAGCTGCTGAACCGCCACAGGTTTTTTTACAAGGGCGATCGCTGAATTGTTCAAGAATGGAATGATGCCGATCTTCCTCAATTAAGGTCATCACTCCTTTTTCGATTTGCATCTGGGCCATGAGTTCCGGGGATATTTCATATTCCATATCCACCAAGGCATTGCCGATGCCATAAACGTGATAATTGCTCATGAACTTGTTAGTTTTTAGGACGATAAGAGAACATAAATTTTGGCTTAAACCGACAGATACAAAGCCAAAAGGAAAAAGGCAACAGGGAGTAACCTGCCTGCCTTTTTCCTTCTATAAAATCAGAGGTTGGATTGTAGGAACCCCGAGAAAGGATGCGATCGCCCCTGGTATCCCTGCCGCCACGGATAAAACCGTTGCCTTTGGCAAGGAGTTTTTACTCCCAGGGACCGGCAGAGGATCACAGACTAGAATCTAACTATACAGTGGCTCCTTCCTCAGCACCCTCTTCGCTAGTGGCTTTCTCGCTATTTCTGGACTGGAGAATCGCCAAAACCGTGCGCTCGCCCTCAACGTGAGCCGTTACTCCTTCCGATAAGGGGAGTTCATGAACTTGTAAGGAATCCCCAAGTTTGAGGTGCGTAATATCAATTTCAATAGAATCGGGGATATTGTCCCGGGTACATTGGATCGGGAGTTCCGTCATCATGATATCTAAGACACCCCCTTCCTGGGTGACCCCGTATGGTTCTCCCACCAAATGTAGCGGCACAACCAAATCCAAGCTGGTCCCTGCCGACACCGCAAAAAAGCTGATGTGGTAAACCGAGGTTGATTTCCAAGGATGAGTCTGAACTTCTCTGAGGATGGTTTTGCCCTTCCAGGAAAGATCGGGGATATTGAGATCCACCAAGGTATTGTTCACTGAGGCTTCTTTGAGCAATTTCTCAGCGACTTTGGCGGGAATCGTCAGGCTAATGGATTCCTTGCCTTGATGACCATACAGGGACGCCGGAATCAATCCTGACCGTCGCAGGGCCTTGGGTTTGCTTCCTTCGTGGCGTTTTTGGCATTCAACGATGACTGTCATGTTAGGTGTTACTCGTTAGGGGTTAGCGATTAAAGATGGATCGGACGTTGTTCACGGTCTAACCAGAGGGTCCGGGAAAACGCTGCAATCTCCTATTCTATCAACAGCGGGGACAGATATTCAAGCCCGTTGGAGATATTGGTAGGTTTCGTTTTCCACACAGCGGCGTAATTCATGCAGTTTTTTCAGGGGATAGGTCAGTTTTTGATATTCCTCTTTGGACGGAGAATCTCCCAATTTTTCAATGATTTTTTCACTTTCTAGGATAATGGCATCCCGCAGAAAATACTTGAGAATCTGGCGATTTTCTGGATCTAGTTTAATCAACAGCAGTTCTTCTTTCTCTTCTTCTATGTTAATCAGTGTCGGTTGAGATTTACCTATCCTGGAAAAGTTCGTATGAGCCAACCACTCAAAAAAATCTTCGGTCATCTCTATCGTATGTGGTTCTTGCCCTTCTGTATAAAAGCTGACATCTAACATTAGCTTTCCTCCTGGGATTCTGATTCCATAAACTCGCTTTCGGGAACATTTTCAGCCCAAGCTATTTGCGCTTTATCCAATAATTGTTTTGCATTAGTTGAAATGCGTCCGGTTGTCAACACTGCAATGATCGTCCCTTTATTAATGATTTTCTACGCTTCTCCTGGATCAATAGTTTTTTTAGTCTTGATTTCGATGTAGGGCATCGCTCTATCCATTAAATTGTCTGTTAATACCCCTAATTATTTCTTTGACGCTGGGAGCCTGCTCTGGATTAATCACCAAAATATCGCCATTTGGGTCGTTTCCCGTTGTTCTTTGACAGGGAATATTTTCTTTTTCTAATTGTTGGATCACCCAAGTAATCAAATTTTTGTGAACGGTCAATTTATGAATCATTCTATCTTCATCAGTATCCCATCTTTGATTGGTCATTTTTGTAATTTACCTTTGAAATTTAAAAAATATTGTCAATATATGGAACCGATCAAGACATGAAACCAATGTTACTCGGGTGAAATGGTGGTCTTGATCGCCAAAGAATTAGAATCTGGAGAATTGCCCTGAAGAGAAAAAGGGGGACGGCCCCCCTTTTAATGTATTTTAAATCGTCAGGATTCAGGATGTCAAACCTGAGCTTAGACGGGAGTGCCGTTGGCATCCAAAAGACCGCGTTTGGGTCCGTGGATGGGGTCTTCAACGATGATGGTTTGGTCACGACTGGCGCCAATGGAGACCACGGCGATCGGGGCTGCCATCAATTCGGCTAAATATTTGAGGTAGTCTAGGGCTTGCTTGGGTAAGTCTTCCAAAGTCCGACAGTTCATGGTGGATTGCTGCCAACCGGGAAGGGTTTCATAAATGGGTGTACACCGAGCAAACAGACGGGAACTGTTGGGGAAATTATCGCAGCGAGTGCCATCAATTTCGTAGGCAACGCAGACTTTGATTTCGTCGAGTTCGTCTAAGACATCGAGTTTGGTAATGGCGAGACAGTCGATGCCGTTAATGCGGACTGCATAGCGACCGATGACGGCATCAAACCAGCCACAGCGACGTTTTCGCCCCGTTGTGGTCCCGAATTCTGCACCGCGATCGCACAGAATATCTCCAATTCCCTCGGTCATTTCCGTGGGGAAAGGCCCTTCACCCACCCGCGTGGTATAAGCTTTCGCCACTCCAATCACGCGATCGATCATCGTCGGCCCGACTCCGGCTCCCACACAGGCCCCACCCGCTACCGGGTTGGACGAGGTGACATAAGGGTAAGTCCCATGATCGAGGTCCAGCAGGGTCCCTTGCGCCCCTTCAAATAAAATATTGCGCCGTTCAAGAACGGCGTCATAAATTTTCAGGGAGGCATCCACCACATGAGGACGTAGACGTTGAGCGTATTGCTCGTACTCATCGATCACGGCCTCCGGATCCAGCGGCGGCAGATCGTACAATTTCTCCAAAATCACGTTTTTATAGTTAATCGTCCAGTTGAGTTGCTTGCGTAGCCCCTCGGGATCGATTAAATCTAAAATGCGAATCCCAATCCGTTCAGATTTATCGGCATAAGTCGGGCCAATTCCGCGCCCGGTTGTGCCGATTTTGTGGTTTCCCCGACGCTCCTCCGATGCCAGATCGATGAGGCGATGGTACGGCATCGTGACATGAGCCGTCTGGGAAATCATGAGGTTCTGGGTAGAAATATTGAGCGCTTCGAGGCGATCGAGTTCTTCAATTAAAGTTTTTGGATCGATTACCGTTCCCGAACCAATGATACATTCGGTTTCTGGATAAAGGATACCAGAGGGAATCAGGTGCAGTTTGAAGGTTTGGTCCTTGACTACTACCGTGTGACCGGCGTTGACCCCCCCTTGGTAACGGACTACAACATCTGCCGATTTGCTCAACAGATCAGTAACTTTGCCTTTTCCTTCATCGCCCCATTGGGCACCGATTACAACGACGTTAGCCAAGGGTCTTTTTCGCTAAAGTTTACACAATCGACAATTATCTCCAGATACCGTACCACTTGTCAAATTAATTTTTGTTAAATTTTCCGTTTCCAAAAAATCACACTAAAATATAACCTAAAGGGCTTGACTCGGAGTGCATCTTTTCGATACCCTAGATCTAATTAGCTCTCCGAACTCATTGACCCCTCACCCATTTACAAGAGGAGAAGCTGCTGTGGCTTTATATGCTGAACTGCACCGACATCTAGGAGGTTCGGTGGTGCCTCGGGTTCTGTGGCGATACTTTCAGCGTCACGATCGCGAACTGGCGCTAAGGTTTCCCGAATATCCAGGGTTTGAGGAGTTTTACACCAAACCCCGGGATACTCTAGATGAGTATTTAGAACTCCACACCCTGGTTGAAAGTGTCCAAAGCGTCGAAACTCTCCCGTATTTTATCTATCGGTTGATTCGGGGGGCCTATATTTTTGAGAATCTGGCCTATTTAGAACTGCGTTATACCCCCTACCTGCGGACCCCCCATGATTTGAGTCAATCTCAGCGAATCGATCTCATGGCAGAGATTGTGGAGGTGGTGGGAAAGGCGTCGCAGTTGCCGGAATATCCCATCGTCACCCGCCAAATTCTCTGTATGCATTCGCGACTGCCTGATGAGGTGAATCGGGCGATCGTGGACTTGGCGAGTCAGATGCCCCAGTACGTCTGTGCGATCGATGTAGCGGGAGGAGACAATCATTATGGCGATCGCCTCGATGAATTTGTCAAACTCTACGCCTATGCCCGCAATCTGGGTATAAATACCACCGGCCACCTCTACGAAACCCCCGACGGTTGCCATCCGGAACTCCTCCCCTACTTAATGCGAATCGGACATGGGATTCAAATTCCCTTAAAACATCCGGAATTATTACCCGAAGTTGCCCGTCGGGGACAATGTTTAGAAGTCTGTCCCACCACTTATTTTAAAACCGGAACCCTCCAGGATATCCAACAGCTAAAAATCGTATTTGACCGCTGCTTTGAGGCGGGAGTTGATATAGCGATTTGTACGGATAATGCCGGATTACATGATATGCGCTTGCCCTTTGAGTACGAAAGTCTATTAACTCAAGATATTATTGATTTTCGCCAGATGCAAGCCTGTCAGGAAGCGGCATTTCGTCATGCCTTTGCATGGCCTTATCAGCAACCCCCAGCCGAAATGTTAACGGATTTGTTGAAACCGGAATCTATGCCAGTCATGCCCAGGGTTTAGGGTCGAGAATTTCTCCAAAATCAAGGGTGTAATTCTCATCAATCAGGCCCCAATCGGGGCTTTTTTATGGACCAATGAATAGATTGACCGAGGGTGGTGATTTGCCTAGTCTGCTAAGGTCTAAGTCCATCTTGACAAAGGAGCGATCGGCCTCTTATCATTAAAGATAGGGTCGTCCTTCAAAAAATTAGCCAAATCACGTCTTAATCATAACCCTACTGAGATAAAATAAGACACTCTAAAACTCAATTCATTAACTCGAACTTAACTCGTTCATATATTATGCCCCGCCAAAAGAAAGAACCCGGTGGATGTGGTTGTGCCAGCATTCCGTTTTCCGTAATTCTCCTGATTTTAGGTGGTGGTTATTTGTTGTTCACCCAGCGCGAACATTTAAACATCAGTAGATTTATACCCGAAGATTTAAGAAAAAATATTCCCTTAGAAATCAGTCGTTTTATTCCCGAGGATTTACAACAAAAAATTCCCTTTCTGAATGCGTCTAATCCAGCGGATGAGGTACATCAGAATTTGCCCGAGGCTACCCCAACTCCGGAAGCGCCCCCACAACAACCCCGGTTACCCGCCGCCCCAATTTCTAATCCATCTCCCCCCACGCCAACGGCTGAGATTAAACCCCCAGCCAATTTACCAGAAAATCCCCTAACCCCCTCCACTCCTCAAAGTCTTTGGGAACAAAAAGCGATTCGAGGGATTTATTTTAGTCGCTACCAAATCACCAATAATGCGACGGAAGAAACGATTAGAGCCCGGGTCAGGTATTATCGCGATCGCGGGATTAATACCCTCATTCATGGCGTCTGGGGAAATGCTTGCACCATGTACAAAAGTGCAGTTATGCAGGCCAAATTCGGCTATGAGAGTTGTCCCAATGAGTTTGAGGATAAATGGCTGGATTGGTTAATTGACGAAGCGCAGAAACATGACATGGAAGTTCATGCTTATTTTGAGAAAGGGATTAAAATAGATGAAAATAGTCCGGCATTCGATTTAGCTGTTCAGCGGGGGTGGATTGTTCCGGGAGTGGACCGTACCCATCCCGGAGTGGACCATTATGTTTTGAATGTGGGCGTTCCGGAAGTTGGGGAATTTTTCACCAATATTTTAGTCGAGTTTGTCACCAAATATCCCACAATTGATGCCGTGCAGTGGGATGATTATTTAGGGTATCATGCTGAGTTACCGGGACAAGTCGATCGCACCCTGGAATTAACCAACTTTGTTAAAAAAGCGATTTCAGCAACCAAAGCCGCCAATCCATCGGTGAGTTTTGACATTTGTCATCATAACCCCTATTGGGCAAAACGCTACTTTGCAGCAGATTGGGAAAACTGGGGAGTTGATCGCGTGTTTATTCAAGTCTATGCCGATGAAAATTTCGCCGAGGAACTCCCCTATGTAGAGGCTTACGATGGCATTTCTATTACTGAACGGCAATTTAATCGCTTAGAAGAATTAGTCAGGAATCCGAAGGTTGACAATATTTTGCTATTTCCCCTTTCTGGAGAACCGGAAAAAATGGCCGATGAGGTCAACCGTTTGACGAGTAAGATTAAGTAGTGGAAGGAGTTTTCACCCACTATATATAGCAGATCCTTTATCAGTTGTGGAATGCCCTCACCCCCAACCCCCTTCGACCCTTCGACCCTTCGACCCTTCGACTGGCTCAGGGCTCAGGGCTCAGGGCTCAGGACAGGCCTCTCCCAAAGGGGGAGAGGGGAGAAGACAGATGTCATAAATCATTTAGGATTGCTATAGCGTGTCTCAATCAGTTTGACCATTCTAAGAGGAGTGGGAGCGTCTCGCTCCCTTAATTCCGATTTATCAAATTCATTGAGACCCACTATATAGCGCGTCTCAATCAGTTTGTTATAAAAAAGCGAGCAAGATGCTCGCACTCCTCTATTATCTGTACGCGAATGAGTCCGGGAACTACGATAGTTTACTCTAGGCATTGGAGCATCAAAACGATTCTGTTTGTTTTTCATAGTCGTTGAAATCAGAGAATTAGGGGCATTTGATAAATTGCCCCGATCAAGAATAGCGGGGTCGGGGCAAAACTTGAGGGTTCTGGTGATGCTGGATTAATTATCCATCAAGTTAAGGAAAGGTTGGTTTGTTTGGGAGAGGTTCAGATCTAGGCTATACCCTAACTCCAGAGCTTGGTCACGTCTTGACTGATTATTGGAGTATTCTGTGATGTTAATATTATGACAAATTGCCCAGTATAGGGCATCGGATTCCATGAATACACCACCGGGCTGATTACCTGGACTGAGGTTGTTAATGGTGTAGTTATTCCCATCGGAAAACACCACCATTGGACGTTGGATCGAACATAAAACTTTGGTGGAAGCTTCCTGTAATATCCATTCGCCGACGGTTTCACCGAGGGGGACTTTGTAGGTTAAGACTTCGGTGTCGTAGAGTCGTTCCCCATCGGCTTCTTGCTTCAAGTAGGTAAACGTATAGTAAGTCTCCAGGCATTGTCCCATTCGACAATAACTGGTGAGGAGGGTTAAATTTTCATCGATGATTGCGGTTTCGAGCGCTTCTAACCGCATCATTTCGACTTCACTTTGCGCCACCTGGGTTTCAGAATGGGAGGGGACGGAGGTGATTGGAGTTGGGGAAATCGGGACATCTTCTGAAACTGTGAATACTTCTGAGTCGTTAGAAACTACGGAGTCTGTGGAAACAACTTCTGTCTGTGCCGATCGCAAAGGTTGGGTACAGCCTAGGGTAATCCCAACGGCGATCGCCAAGGTAATGATTCGCTGAATCTTGGACGTATTTCCCTGGCAGGCTGGACTGTTGGGACTGGATTGTTGAGACTCTAAATCCATCTTAAATTTCTCTACTTTAAATGCTTATGATGATGATACTTCCTCTCTTAATTTAGTGCAAGTGTAACCCAGCTCCTACTTGTTGATTTCATTGGCTTGATATCGAGATTTGGGAGAGTCGGACTGAGAGGATATAGCGTGAATTCACGGGGGATGGAGTGCTGAACTCTCTCCATTTACTCGGGATGAATGGGGAGGGAAATCAAAAATTCAGTGCCCTTTCCTGGGATGGAAAAGCATTCGAGTTTTCCGCGATGTTTTTCGACGACGATTTGATAGCTGATGGATAAGCCTAAGCCGGTTCCTGCTCCGACAGGTTTGGTGGTAAAAAACGGGTCAAATATTCTCTGTTTGACTTCCTCTGTCATGCCGGTGCCGTTGTCGGAAATTCTGATTTCAATTTGGTTTATCCCTGGGTGGGTTGTTTGAATTCGGATGTAAGGAGCATAATTTTTGGTAGATATGGCTGCATCGGATTTGGTCTGTGTGGCATCCGGTAAAAGGGCTGTATGTTGTTTTGATTTGTTGTTTTTTAGGGGTCGTTCTAAGGCATCGATCGCATTACTAAGCAGATTCATAAATACTTGATTCAGTTCGCCACCATAGCACTCGACTAGGGGCAATGTATCGTATTCTTTAATGATTTTAATTTCACCCCGTCCCGGTTTAGCTTTGAGGCGATTTTGTAAAATCAAGAGAGTGCTATCGATGCCTTCATGGAGGTTAACCGATTTCATTTGAGATTCATCTAAGCGGGAGAAGTTTCTCAGGGAAAGGACGATTTCTCGGATGCGATTAGCTCCAACTTTCATGGAGGATAAAAGTTTTGGAAGGTCATCAATGATAAAATCTAATTCGATTTCTTCTATGAATTCTTGGATTTCAGGGACAGGTTCTGCATAGTGGGTTTGATATAATTCTAATAAATCGAGTAAATTTTGGATATATTCGTTGGCGGGTTCGATATTGCCATAGATAAAGCTAACGGGATTATTGATTTCGTGGGCAACTCCGGCTACCATTTGACCGAGGCTGGACATTTTTTCGGTTTGGATGAGTTGGGTTTGGGTTTTTTGGAGTTCTCGTAAGGTTTGTTGGAGTTGTTGGGCTTTTTCGCGGGCATGGCGGGCGGAGTCGGTGGCGCGGATGTATAGTTCGGCTTGGGAAATGGCGATCGCCACTTGATTGGCGATCGCTTTGAGGAGTAACAGTTCGCGATCGCTCCATCGCCGAGGACCCTGACAGTGACCACAACTGACTAAGCCAATTTCTCCATTTAAGGTTTGAATTGGTAACGCCACAAATGCTTGATAACCCCATGCGGTTTGTAAATTCTGGTAGTCGGAATTCTGGGTCTGGCTCACATCATCTACCCGAATGGTTTCCCGATTCAACAGTTGAGTCATCAGGCAACTCTGTGGATCCGTGGGATAATACCCTAAGAGGCTGGTTAAGTCTGGAGTGTGAGATTCTTTGACCACTTCCCAGCAAGGGGACAGAGTAGGAGTTGCACCATTGTGAGAATCGTTGGGTTTTCCCAATCCTTGGGGACGATACCAGATAAACAAACAGCGATCAACTTGCAACAAGGACCGGATTTCACTCACGGCAGTTTCCAGAATAGTATCGATTTCTAGGGAGTTCCGGATTTGGTCTGTGAGTCGGTTAATTAAGGCTTCTTGTTTGGCGAGTTTCCGATAGCGTAATTCCGATTTGCGTAATTTGGCCTCAGCTTGTTTGCGATCGGTGATATCGCTGGCGATGCCATCGATCCGGAGGGGATTGCCGTCAAAATCGCGCACTAACCGGGTGCGTTGCCGCAACCAGCGCACCTCTCCAGAGGGTCTCACAATCCGATATTCCAAGTCTGTACTGCCGGTTTCCAGGCTAGTTTGAAAAGCCAGATTCACCACGGCTCGATCATTAGGATAAATCACGTCCTGCCAGAGGTTAAAATTTTCAAAAAATGCGGAGAAAGGTCTTTCATAAATTGTTTCCACTGCGGGACTCAAATAGAGCATTTCTGAGGTGGTTCCGGAAATGGACCAGACGACATCATCAATGGAGTGTAATATGCCGTTGAGCCGTTCTTGACTTTGATGTAATGCCTCGGCGACTAACTTCCGTTCCAGGGATTCCCGTTGTAATTGTTCCAATGCTTGCCTTAACTCGAATGTCCGATTTTGGACCCGAGTTTCTAATTCGTCATTGGCTTTTTGTAGAGCCTCTTCCATCCGTTTGCGTTCGGTGATGTCGGCAATGGTTCCCACATAATCGCTGCGGTTGCAGTCTTTGTCGCTTTGGCAGACTGCTTGACCCCAAACCCATCGTTCGGTGCCATTTTCATGTAAAAACCGAAACTCAGATTGGAAAGGTAATTGCTCTTTTACAGACTGATTCCATTCTTGGATCACCCGATCGCGATCGCCCGGATGAATCACCTCAAACCAATCTCCGATTTTGGCTTGGCTTTCGGTGAGTCCGGTAATTTGAGATAAGCGCTCATTCAAGTACAAAAACTGACCTGTTCCACTCATGCGGAAGATGCCCACGGGAGAAATGGATGCCAAGGTATGATAACGATATTCGCTTTCTTGTAGAGCAGCTTCGGCTCGTTTTCGCTCTCGAATATCCTGGGCTAAACAGACGATTGCCTGAATTTCACCCGCTTCTTCTCGCATCACTGAGGCAGAAAAATAAACGGGAATAATTTGTCCATCTTTGCTCAAAAATTCTACTTCTTTTCGACCAATTAAACTATTGGTTATTCCGGTTTGAGTCGCTAATTCATCGTATGTAAGTCGGTCTTTCAAGAGGGTGCTGATAGACCGCCCTAATAGTTCTGTGTCGTTTTCATAACCCAGCAAGAATAAGGTTGCAAAATTAAAGTCTCGAATCGTTCCATCCGGGTTTAAGATAATTAAAGCATCAAGGAGTGATTTAAAAATATTATCAACATAGTGCTTGGATACGGTCTTTTTGTTGAGTTCCTCTGCCATGCTATTAAAGGCATTCGCTAAAACACCAATTTCGCTGCTATTGTTGATATTAACACGGACATTTAATTTACCTTGTCCGATGGCGATCGCTGCATTTTTAAGCTGAATAATCGGTTTGGCAATATCTTCGGCTAATAACAAACCTAAACTAATAGCTAAAAGCGCAATTAAAACAATTAAAATTAAATTAACAAACTTAGCCTGATAGGTTTGTTTTGCCAGCAGTTTTTGGTCTTCTTTCAGGTCGAAAACTGCTTTTTCTGCTTGAGAATTTATTTTGCTTGTAAAAACAATTTTTATTTCTTCTAAGTTTCTATAATTAGTTAAAATTGGCGAATTTATATTTTGAGATTTTAATTCAATAATTTCTTTGGCAATTCGGTCAATCTCTTCGATGATTTGCTTGAGATCTTCCAGGAACTCTCGCTCCTCTCCGGTGCTCGGGGTTAACCGGTCTAATTGAGCCAGAGCTCTTTCTAGAGTTTGATGGGCTTCTTGATATTCACCAGATTTTCCCTCTACGAAACTAGAGGCATTGTTTCGTTTTTCACCCAACCCCTCTAGTTCGGATTGGAGTAAAGCATAGGAGGTAACTTCGGTGATCATCCGCACCAAAGTTACTTTGATTTCCTCTAGGGCAACAATTTTGGGTACTTTATGAATAGAAATTTCCTCAATCCTTTGACTGATGGTTTGGTTAGAATTGACATGAGTAATGCCCAAAACAGCGACAACGGCTGTTAATCCCAAAAAACTGGAAACCAATTTTGTTTGTAATTTCATCTTTTTTTGAACAAAGAATAAAAATCAAGGGAAATATCCGAACCCTTAATCTAGGGATTAGGTCGAGGGAGCATGGACCCAACTGGGGTCATGAATCGCTCCGATAGAGGTAGGCGATCGCTGCTGAATATCCCCGGGTAGACTCACAGGCAAAGCGCTTTTTGAGATTAACCCGGGTATGGCAGCAACGAGAGACCGATTACCGATCGCCTCTTTTATTAGTTTTGATGCCGAAGAACTCCTCCCTCGATTCAGAACAGTCGCCTGGGAACCTCAAAAGGGGTTCATTCGCACTCCCTGAGTCAGAATGGAGGAGGCGGCGGTTGGTGCTACCCTATTCTAAGAGTTCCCGCTTGACCTGTTGGTTTGACTAGAATGTTTTTATTTCTTTCCAAGCTGCTTCCCATCTTCATTTACCCCCTCGGACTCAGTTGCTTATTGATGCTGGTGGCATTAGTAACCCTCTGGAGACGACCCAAATTGGCATCTGCGGCGATCGCCTCGGCATTGGTGATATTACTCCTCAGCAGTAATGGATGGGTTGCCAACGGCATCGCCCAATCCCTGGAATGGCAGCATTTACCCTCGGGGGAACTCCCCAATGCAGCGGCAATTGTGGTATTAGGTGGCGGCATCAAACCGGCAATTTACCCCCGTCCCTGGGTGGATGTCAGTGAAGCGGGCGATCGCGTCCTTTATGGGGCCGAACTCTACAACCAGGGCAAAGC
>NZ_JAFLQW010000214.1 GCF_017313335.1 Phormidium pseudopriestleyi FRX01
GAAACCACCCCGTCCCTTCGGGACACCCCTCCAAGGGAGGGGAATTAGCCGACAAATTCCCCTCCCTTGGAGGGGTGCCCCCAGGGACGGGGTGGTAAATTCCCCTTAGCAAGGGTAGGGCTGTTTCATTGTCAAATTTTCCTTACCCCGTCAGCTTTACAGCCCAAGGGTTTTCGTCCTTATTTCCTACTTTTAGGCTCTCAAGTAGGAAAAACAGTCTGTATCCCCCGCCAAACAAAGGTTAGCAACAACACAAAAATCAATTTGGCCGGGAGAATGAAACAGCCCTGCCCTTGCTAAGGGGAGGGGACCGGAGGTCCAGTTCACGAGGATGGGGGGATTAAATTTTATTGGAAAAACCTTGCAATAAAGTTCAAATTCTGTCTTACTAGATTTATTCCCTTATTGAGGATTTATTTCAATAAAGGAGCTAAAATACTGGACAAATATAATTTTGTCAAGACCGTTGGCGGTCAAGTTATGGAGGGGAGTTGTAGCCAGGGAGACACAGTGACTCGATTTACCGCTCATATTGGATGAGTGAGGGAATCTTGTGCCTTGATGCCTGACTCGTGATGCCTGGGGCATCGAAGCTACCGAAGCGATCGCGCTCACCATAGCGACCCTCCCGGACAAAGGGCCAAATTCTGACCAACCATTGACCATAAATTTGGGTAAGTCGTCATGCCATTTTATACCCAGGCTCAACTCAAAAGCGAACTGCGACAATTGGGCTGTCGCCTGACTCCCCAACGGGAAGCCATCCTCGGCGTATTTCAAACCATTCCCCAAGGCAACCATTTAAGTGCCGAAGAACTCTACAGTTTGTTGCAACGGCAGGGGGAGAAAATTAGCCTATCCACAGTGTATCGAACCCTCAATTTGATGGCGCGGATTGGAATTCTGCGGGAACTAGAGTTAGCCGAAGGGCATAAACACTACGAACTGAACAAACCCTCACAACCGCACCATCATCTAGTCTGCGTTCAGTGCCATCAGACGATTGAATTTATCAGTGATTCAATTGCTAAAATTTGTAGCAAGCAAGCAGATTCGGCTCAATTTCAAATGTTAGACGTGCAATTGACCCTTCATGCAGTTTGCCTAGAAGCATTTGAGCAAGGATGGCCCTATTTACTCCCCGAAGATTGGATTTGTCCGAAATCTGGCATGGCGGTGAATCTATCAGAATCGAGCCAGGATATCGATACTGGATCGGTACAGGATTTAGATGAGTAGGACAAGAAACCGGGTTTCTTCACAAAAATTTTGCTTTCTTAGCAACAAATTAGGCTCAGAAACCCGGTTTCTAACCGTTACTGTATCCACATTCCTGGGAAAAAATGACCCAGAGATTTCCTCGGCCCAAGCTGCCCTGACGGCACCGGAGGATCCGTAGAGGAAGTCATCAAATCTGGTTATTAGCAAAACCAAGTGATACGGATTGAGTGAAACCTCGTAAAATAAACTGGATTTAGCAAAAATGCGATCCGGGGTCAGTAGTCAAAGGTCAGTGGTCAGTTGTAACTGAAAGCTGGCAATTGACAACAGACCCTTGACAATGAAAACACCCCAACCCACAAGTCGAAAGTTTAAGCCTATGCCCCGTCGCAACGACATCCAGAAAATCCTGATCATCGGCTCTGGTCCTATTGTGATCGGGCAAGCTTGCGAATTTGACTATTCAGGGACGCAAGCTTGTAAAGCGCTTCGAGAAGAAGGATATGAAGTGGTGCTGGTGAACTCGAACCCCGCCACGATCATGACCGACCCGGAAACTGCCGATCGCACCTATATCGAGCCACTGATTCCGGAAGTGTTGGAAAAGGTGATCGCGAAAGAGCGACCCGATGCACTGTTACCCACAATGGGCGGTCAAACCGCTCTGAACTTGGCCGTTACCTTAGCGAAAAGTGGTGTTTTAGACAAGTATGGCGTCGAGTTAATCGGTGCAAAATTAGAGGCGATCGAAAAAGCCGAAGACCGCTTACTGTTTAAAGAAGCAATGGCACGGATTGGGGTTGCCACCTGTCCATCCGGGATTGCTACGACTCTGGAGGAAGCCAAAGCTGTGGGACAGCAAATCGGCAGCTATCCCTTAATTATTCGCCCCGCCTATACCCTCGGGGGAACCGGCGGTGGCATCGCCTACAACCAAAAAGAATTTGAAATTATGGCGGCAGGGGGGATTGATGCCTCCCCCGTTTCGCAGATTCTGATTGAGCAGTCTCTGCTGGGTTGGAAGGAGTATGAACTAGAAGTGATGCGAGATTTAGCAGATAATGTGGTGATTATCTGCTCGATTGAAAATATCGACCCGATGGGGATTCACACCGGGGACTCGATTACTGTCGCACCGGCACAAACCTTGACGGATAAAGAATATCAACGCCTGCGGGATGCCTCGATCGCCATTATCCGCGAGATTGGGGTGGAAACAGGCGGATCGAATATTCAGTTTGCCATTAATCCGGTGAATGGGGACCTGGTTGTGATTGAGATGAACCCTCGGGTGTCTCGGTCCTCTGCCTTAGCATCCAAAGCAACGGGATTTGCGATCGCCAAGTTTGCGGCTAAATTGGCGGTGGGTTATACCCTCGATGAAATTCCCAATGATATCACCCGGAAGACTCCGGCGAGTTTTGAACCCACTATTGACTATGTGGTGACGAAGATTCCCCGGTTTGCCTTTGAGAAATTCGCTGGATCGGAACCGACTCTGACAACTCAGATGAAGTCCGTGGGTGAAGCAATGGCGATCGGGCGGACTTTCAATGAGTCTTTCCAAAAAGCCATGCGATCGATGGAAACTGGGCGTTCCGGTTGGGGATGCGATCGCCAAGAAATGCTCCCGAGTTTAGAACAAATTCGCGCCGGATTACGCACTCCTAATCCCGATCGCCTTTTTACCGTTCGTCACGCTATGTTGATGGGGATGACGGTTGAGGAAATCTACGAACTCACCTGCATTGACCCCTGGTTCCTGGATAAATTCCAAGAACTCCTGGAAACGGAAAAATTCCTCAAGCGATCGCAGCTTGAAGACTTGACAAAAGAAGATATGTATGCAGTCAAGCGTCAAGGCTTCAGCGATTGTCAAATTGCCTTTGCCACCAAAACCCACGAAGACCAAGTACGGGCCTACCGCGTTGGGTTAGGGGTTAAGCCGGTGTACAAATTGGTGGATACCTGTGCAGCAGAATTTGAGGCGCTGACACCTTATTACTATTCCACCTACGAAGAAGAAACGGAACAGACCGTTTCCACTAAACGTAAAGTGATGATTTTAGGGGGTGGCCCGAACCGAATCGGCCAAGGGATTGAATTTGACTATTGCTGCTGTCATGCATCTTATGCCTTACGGGAAGAAGGATGCGAGACCATTATGGTCAACTCCAACCCAGAAACTGTTTCCACCGATTACGACACCAGCGATCGCCTCTATTTTGAACCCCTGACCAAAGAAGATGTTCTCAATATCATTGAGGTGGAAAATCCTGAAGGGGTAATCATTCAGTTTGGGGGACAAACCCCGCTGAAATTGGCAATCCCCTTGTATGAAGCACTCATGGCCCAAGGGCCCGATCGCCTCTTACCCCCAGAAGTAACCACCAAAATTTGGGGAACCTCCCCGGACTCGATTGACATTGCTGAAGATCGGGAACGGTTTGAGAAGATTCTCTGGGAATTGGACATCAAACAGCCCGCGAATGGGATTGCCCGCAGTTATGAGGATGCCTTGGCGATCGCCCAGAAAGTTGGGTATCCCGTGGTGGTGCGTCCTTCCTACGTTCTCGGAGGACGGGCGATGGAAATCGTTTATTCTGATACAGACTTGGAACGGTATATGAAGTTTGCCGTGGAAGTCGAACCCGATCGCCCGATTTTGATTGATAAATTCCTAGAGAATGCAGTCGAGGTGGACGTGGATGCTCTAGCGGATGCCACGGGACAAGTCGTGATTGGCGGCATCATGGAACATATCGAACAAGCGGGAATTCACTCCGGTGACTCCGCCTGTTCTATTCCCTCTATTTCCTTGAAACCGGAAGCCTTAGCCACCATTCGGGAATGGACCGTCAAACTCGCCCAAAAACTGAAAGTCATCGGGTTGATGAATATTCAGTATGCGGTGCAAGGTGAACAGGTTTACATCTTAGAAGCCAATCCCCGCGCCTCGCGAACGGTCCCGTTTGTCTCCAAGGCGATCGGGATTCCCCTAGCGAAGATGGCTTCTTGGATTATGTCCGGCAAAACCTTAGAATCTCTCAACTTTACCGAAGAGAAGATTCCCCAACATATTGCGGTGAAAGAGGTGGTTCTGCCGTTTAACAAGTTCCCAGGTAGCGATACCCTCTTAGGTCCAGAAATGCGATCGACCGGGGAAGTCATGGGGATTGACACCGATTTCGGCAAGGCATTTGCCAAAGCTGAATTAGGGGCCGGGGTGCGGTTAGCGCTTCAGGGAACAGTGTTTGTTTCCATGAACAGTCGGGATAAACCCCTGGTGGTGCCAGTGATTAAAGAGTTCATGGATTTGGGCTTTAAGATTATTGCCACCGATGGCACTCGCAAGGTCCTCCAAGAACATGGTCTGGAGAATGTGGAACTGGTGTTCAAGCTCCATGAAGGTCGTCCCCATGTCATTGACTGGATTAAGAATGACCAAATCCAGTTTATTATCAACACGCCGACGGGAGAAGAGTCCCAGACCGATGCCCGGATGATTCGCCGGATGGCCTTGGACTATCAACTGCCGATTATTACCACGATCGCCGGTGCAAGGGCAACGGTAGCAGCAATTCGCGCCCTCAAGGGTGAACCCCTGGGAGTGAAGGCGATTCAGGATTATCTCGGTTAACGCTTGAAAAGTTGCCGGATCCGGCGGGGGTTTAAACGTTGGCGGCCTCATAGCTAAAGTCGGTTAAAACCGACTGATACCAAATCCGGTTGTCTCAATTCTGTTTTCTCTACTGATGTAGGGGTTTGGTCACCAAACCCTCCCCCTGATGTAGGGGTTTGGTCACCAAACCCTCCCCCCTGATGTAGGGGTTTGGTCACCAAACCCTCCCCCTGTCAAGGTGATAAATTTAATCAGGAAAAATCGGGATTTCATGTAGGGGTTTGGTCACCAAACCCTCCCCCTGATGTAGGGGTTTGGTCTCCAAACCCTCCCCCCTGATGTAGGGGTTTGGTCTCCAAACCCTCCCCC
>NZ_JAFLQW010000552.1 GCF_017313335.1 Phormidium pseudopriestleyi FRX01
ATCACATTCACTTATTTGTTGAGATTCACCCGACAGATGCGATTATATCAAGTCGTGTAGGCGGTTAAAACCGCTCGTGTGGGCTTTCCACCTCGGTCTAAAGACGCGAGGCTACCAGCCCTACCGTGTTTCTCTTGTGTTTTTTGGGGGTAAGGGTCTCTACGTAATGGTGATGAAGAGGTCTCCCTCCTCAACGATCTCAACGCTGACTTAGGCGCTGCTTAACTGCCAACTGCCTTGAATTCCAGAATGGAACCGGCATCTGTCTTCACAAAAAACTTTGTGAATCGGGTTAGTAGTGCGTGAGCATTCTCTACTTTATTAAATTTTTATAAAATTTCCAAGTATTTTATAATTTTCCGTGATTATACGGAGTCTTTAGGGGCTTGACATTGAGGCCCACAGGACTGGATATAGCGTTTCTCATATCCATAAGGTACAGCCCTCACCCCAAACCCCCTTCGACCCTTCGACCCTTCGACCCTTCGACTGGCTCAGGGCTCAGGGCTCAGGGCTCAGGGCTCAGGGCTCAGGGCTCAGGGCTCAGGACGGGAGAGGCCTGTCCTGAGCCCTGAGCCCCGCCGAAGGGTCGAAGGGGGCTTTGAAAAGTACGCGAATGAGTCCGGGAACCGCTATATTTAAAAGAATTAATCTGTTTGCCTTGAACAATTATATTTCAGTCAGTGTAAGAAAAGCAAATATTTAATCTTTATTGGAACGATAAGTAATCATCAGAGGCTTCTCTCTGAAAATTTAGGCTCACTCGTGAATGGAGGGAAAGTTAAAGGGGGCAGTGGAGTAAACTGATTGATAGCAATTCAGGACTCAAATGCTAACTTAACCTAATTTCCCTAATCATCACTCCCTCCAAATCTTTCATTTACCCCCATATTTTATGAAAAAACCTACCTCGAACATAATTTTAGGACTTGACCTTGGCACGACAGGAAATCGAGCGATTTTATTTAATTACGAGGGTCAATTAATTTCCCAACATTATCAAGAATTAACGCAATTTTATCCGCAACCAGGTTGGGTAGAACATGATCCAGTCGCCATCTGGAACGATACCTACCATTGCATTAAACAGGTCTTGCAAAACCGGGGAATTTCGGGTTCTGAAATTGCCGCGATCGGTCTAACCGTCCAGCGAGAAACCTGTTTGTTGTGGGATAAAACCACAGGAAAACCCTTACATCCGGCAATTGTCTGGCTCGATCGCCGCACTGCTCCCCTCTGCCGTGAGTTGACCGAAAAGGGTCATGCTTCTGAAATTCAAAATCGCACGGGATTAGTTTTGGATGCCTATTTTTCTGCCACTAAACTCGCCTGGTTATTAAAATGGGTCAAAGACAATCGACCGGATATTCATCCGAACAATATTCTCGCCGGAACCATCGATACTTGGATACTTTGGAAACTAACCGGGTCCAAGGTTCATGCCACCGATCGCAGTAATGCCAGTCGCACTCTGTTGATGAATTTAGAAACCTTAAATTGGGACCCAATCCTCTTAAATTTATTCGGAATTCCCCCAGAAATCATGCCCGAAATTCGCGACAGTTTCGGCTATTTTGGCGAAACGGATCCAGATATCCTGGGGTTTTCTGTCCCGATCATGGCTATTTTAGGAGATCAGCAGGCGGCATTATTCGCCCACGGATGCGATCGCCCAGGTTTGGTTAAATGTACTTACGGAACTGGCTGTTTTTTGATTGCTCAAACGGGTCAGGAATTAGTGCGATCGCAGCATCAACTACTCTCTACCGTTGCCTGGACTAATGGCAATCAGGTTAATTATGCCTTAGAAGGAGCAATGTTTACCACGGGACGTGCTGTGCAGTGGTTGCGAGATGGATTAAATCTGATTAATTCCGCAGGAGAAACCGAGGCGATCGCCCGTTCAGTTCCTGATAGTAATGGGGTCTATTTCGTCCCCGCTTTGAGTGGACTCGGTGCACCCCATTGGGATATGAGTGCAAGGGGGGCATTTTTTGGACTCACCGCTGGAGTAACCCGTGCACATCTAGTTCGCGCTGTCTTAGAAGCGATCGCCTATCAAGTCAAAGAAGTCGTTGATGCCATCAATCAAGATAGTGACACCCCAGTGCAACGCTTAAAAGTCGATGGCGGTGCTTGCGAAAATGATTTTCTCATGCAATTTCAAGCCGATGTCCTGAACATTCCCCTCGAACGTCCTACAATCCTCAATGCTACCGTTCAAGGTGCCGCCTTTGCTGCTGGTTTAGCGGTGGGTTTCTGGACCGATTATCGCACCCTAGTTCAAACTCGCACCCTGGATCGATGCTTTGAACCTGGAGAGGGAACAATTACCACAGCCACTCATTTTGCTCAATGGCAAAAGGCTGTAAGTCGGGCTAAAAATTGGGTAGATTGAGAATAGGATTGATGGGGTAAGATAAGGAAATGAGGTTTATAGCAGTTACCGGACTCATGAGGTAAAGAGGCTATAAGGAGTGCGAGCATATTGCTCGCTATTATCAAGAGCGAGCAATATGCTCGCACTCCGACCCGTTTATTTCTATCATATTGCTGCGATCGCCGAAAACATGAATCTTATCAACACGCAGGTTTTTTCCCAAGTTCAGGAGTCCGTATCAAGGCATTCTGAACCCGGTTTGCCCTTGAGTGTGGCACCGATGATGGATCGGACCGATCGCCATTATCGCTACTTTATGCGCCTGATTACCAAGCGCACCTTACTCTATACGGAAATGATTACTACAGCAGCAATTATTCATGGCGATCGCCAAAAATTGCTGGGATTTTCCCCCGAAGAAAACCCCCTGTCACTGCAACTCGGTGGCGATGATCCCCAGGAATTGGCCGAATGTACTCGCATTGCTGAAGACTTCGGTTATGACGAGATTAATTTGAACGTGGGATGTCCCAGTAGTCGCGTTCAAAATGGTAACTTTGGGGCTTGTTTAATGGCGCAACCGGAACGAGTGGCGCGGGGAATAGAGGCGATGCAACGGGTGACAAAATTGCCGGTAACGGTGAAGCATCGCATCGGAATTGACGATTGCGATCGCTATGAAGATATGAGAGAATTTGTGAGGATTATCTCCGAATCTGGATGTCGTAGATTTACCGTACACGCTCGCAAAGCATGGCTTTCGGGGTTAAATCCCAAGGAAAATCGCACCATTCCCCCCCTGCGATATGAAGATGTTTATCAGTTAAAACAGGAGTTTCCTGAATTGTGGATTGAAATCAATGGTGGAATCACTACAATGGAACAAGTGCAAGAACATTTGCCGCAGGTTGATGCGGTGATGATTGGCAGGGCTGCTTATGATAATCCCTATTTATTTGCTAACTGCGATCGGGACATTTTTGGGGAAGAAATCCCCCCCCTTTCTCGGCAGCAAGTCGTCGAAGCGATGTTACCTTATATTGACCATTGGTTAACTCAAGATTCCAATTTGAATCAAATTAGCCGACATTTCCTGCAACTTTTCACGGGACAACCCGGAAGTCGGGCATGGAAACGACATATTAGCGAGAATGCTTATCTTCCCGGTGCCGGATCCGATGTGATTCGTGCTGCTTTAGCCAAAGTCCCGGAATAGCTAGGAATGAGAATCAAGGGAACGCCAAATCCTCAAGTCTGCATGACTCCCGTTTCCCTCAATAAAAAAAGAGGAGTGCGAGCATCTGGCTCGCTTTTTTTATGATAAACGGCAGGCAAGACGCGCTATACCCTCGTAGGGGTAGAACCGGGGAAAGGTAGGAAATGGCTTGAGGGTTTAGGTCCTCCAAATTTATCACAATTTGCGGTGATAAACCCTTACAATTTCTTGGCCGATTTTTTTAATTTTCTTGACTAATTCCGGCGGAGTGTGAATCTTTAGATTGCCATCAAATCCCACAATCCACCGCAAAAAAGTTACATCATTTAACGACCATTTTGGAACCTTGATTTGGAGGCGATTGGGAAACTCTGGGTCAGGGGAAGTAGGTAAGTAAAGGGGGGAAATTTTATCGTCTTCCTGAAGAAAAAAAGGTTCAGAAATGGTAAGATTATGGGTAGGTAAATGCTTGATTTCTTCTCGGATAAACCGAAAAGATTTATCCGTAAACCAGAGTTCCACTATTAACTCGACTTGCTTGCGGTTTTCGGGATTGGAACTGAGGAAACGGCTCTGTTGGGTGGTACTGGTTCCTAAAAATATGCCTGCACTTTCTTGGTAAAGGGTTTCTAATTGTCGTGCCGATTTTTCCTGATTTTCTGAACTGCGGGAGGTTTCCATTTCTTGATTTACCCGCAATCGGTCCAATCGTTCCAAGCGAAATAATCCCGGGTCTTTGCCGCCTTCGCATTCATAACCTAGATACCAGGAACCTCCATAAAATATAATTTTTAATGGCCAAGCTAAAAAGAAATGTTCGGTATTTTTTGATAAGTCTTTAAACCCGGGAATTCGTTTAATCTCTAGTAAGGTTCCCTGAGCGATCGCCGCCTCGATTCTAGGAATAAAGGGAAAATCTCGGGCATTATAATGGGCGATTTCCCGGATGGGATAAGCATCAGAACCGTGACCATTTAACTCCGTCAGTGCCATGCGGTCTTTTAACTGGTGAGAAATGGAGCGCGCGCGGGGGTCGGCGAGATAGCATTCCTGAGACTGTAGCAACCAATAGATTTGCTTTAATTCCGTGGGTGAAAAAATCGCTGTTCCTGCAAAATAACCGGGTTTCAAGGGCAATTCTGATAAAATTTTATAGGGTTTGAGGACGCGATCTATATCTTTTCGGAGGTGATTATCTCCGGTTTTAGAAATAATTCCTTGTTTCTGAAGTGCGATCGCCAATGCCTGAAAATTCGCGGGTCCCGGTTCGCGAAAAACGGGATGATGAATCAGAAAGTGAATGGTTGCCAGAACTCTTTTAAACGGTGCGATCGCCGAGTAAGGATGGGGGAAAACGGCCAAATTTTCCAGCGGTTCCACTTGAATGGGTGGAAAATTGCCAGTCCAAAATCCGCCAGTTCCAATTAGATGATTCTTTTCCAACCATTCGAGATCGGATGCCAAGGCAACAGAGTCAGCATAGAGTTCTCCTGCTAATTTTCCCATGATGGCGCTGACTTCTTCGATGGCGCTGGTGAATTTGGGGAGAGGGTCAAACAGGGTTTCTAAAACCGATGGCGCAGTGTTTTGCAAGTTGCCGATTCCCGGATAGCGCAAAATCAGGGAAATTAAGTGCATGAGGCGATCAAAATCCTGCAATTGGGAATACCGATGGTATCTGGGTTGAGAACAGGAGTATCTGGGTTCTCCCCCGAGGCGATCGCGCAGGCGTTGGATTTTTTGTTGGATATGTGCCTCCTGAAACCCTTGTTCTGGGTTGACTCGATACAATGCGGCAAATCCTTCTGCCAGCAGAGGAGGAAACTGATACAGCGATCGCGACATGGACTCAAGGACCCCCTCTGGCACCTGGCGACTGCGAGTTTGGTTCCATCGTTTGCAGGTTGCTAAAGGCGTCACGAACTGCCACCCCATCCAGAGGACTTCAAACTGCCGCAATTTCCACAGCAAACTCATCCGCCATCCCCGTTTGGCATTGGTGGCGTCATAGATTACGCTGTCTCCTACCGCGATCGCAGCTTGAATCTGAGCGATCGCCTCTTGTTCAATCGCTTCCCAGTTTCCCTGGATCCGTTCATCCCCATAGAGGGATTTGCGGATCCCATCCGTCGAAACGATCCGTCCCTCCGTTAGTTTTGTCAGCATTGTGGCAAAGCTAGATTTGCCACAACCAGGGATCCCAATCAAAAAGTGGCAGATTAGCGGCGGTTGCATAGTGGGGTCATGGAACTGATACTATTTTAGGGGCTAAATTTTAAACTTCGCTCCCTAGGATTGATAACATAATTACTGGACTTCTTTAACGTTAACCGTTTGATTTTTTCTTTGAGGGACCCAGGTTATCCCCTTTTTCCTCCTACTTTAAGGCATCCAATCTTAAATCGATTGACCTAAACTCGGCCACTTTTTGTTTCCCAGACCCGAATTATCCATAAATTTTCTGTAAAAATCCACATTAAAATGAGCCTAAACTGTAATTTTTTAACCTGATTTTTTGATTTCATGAGGTTTAATTTTATCTTAAAACTTACTAACTTAAATCGGTTTTTGCAGAACAAATTAAATTCTATTTCCAAAAATTAATCAGGTAAAATTATGACGATAAACGGGTGAAAGCGGGATGATATTAGAGCCTTGAGAACTGAGAACACCAACTGCTAAACAGGGCTTTCAGCCAAACCCAGAGATAAATTTTCTGGGTTTTAGCTGTAATCGGAATGAATTTAGCCGGTAAAATAACCGGGTAACTGTTAAGAACTCGTAAACGGTTTGTGTATGCCGACTCTCCCCCACTCTGTGAAACCATGACATCAGCGATCGCAGCGATCGCACTGGGAAGCAATCTGGGTGACTCTCCCAGGATTTTGGCAGCGGCGATCGCTCATTTAGATGCCACCCCAGGGATATCGGTACAGCAAACTTCCCGGTGGTATCAAACGGCACCGATAGGCCCTCCGCAACCTGATTATCTCAATGGCTGTGCTTTAGTGCAAGTCCAACTCACCCCCCACCAGTTATTGGCACGTTTATTAGAGATTGAAAACCTATTCGGACGGATACGCTGGGAACGGTGGGGACCTAGAACCCTGGACCTAGACTTACTCTTCTATGACAAGACAATTGTGGCAACACCCACCTTGGAAGTGCCACATCCTCGGATGAGAGAACGAGCATTTGTCCTAGTGCCTTTAGCCGAAATCGCCCCGGACTGGGTGGATCCAGTATCCGGCGAGGCGATCGGTCAACTTCTGCAACGAATAGACATCAGGGGGGTACAAACCCTGTACAATTGATAAATCTATTCCATGAATAGATGGGATCAGGAGTTAATTCCCATAAATCTGCCAGAGGGGAGATAGCAAAATCAAGCCTTTCCCGTCACAATAGGAAGCAGTAAAGTAAACGAGGTTTAACAATGTCACTAAAACTAAAAGTTCCATCAATGGTCTGTGAAAGCTGTGCTGAAAAGATAACAGGCGCGATTAAAACTGTTGATTCTGATGCTAAAGTTGATATAGATTTAAAAAACAAAACGGTGACCCTAGATTCCGCCGCTTCCGAATCATCCTTCAAACAAGCCATTACAGCAGTTGGTTTTGAGGTAAAGGAGGATTAACCTCATAATTACCCCAAATTAAGAAATTGGAATTTCCCCTAAAATCGGTGCGTTACAGCGGCAGCTAAACGCACCGCCCGGGTTGGATTAAGTCTGTTTAAGTTTCCGGGGAATTGTCTCGAATTCCTCTGTTTCATCGTTTATCTGCACATTCAGCGATCGCCGTTCTAAACAACTATGGTATTCGGTCAAGAACCTCCCATCCTGATCCAACATCGTCTCTCCTATTCCGGTCGAAAATTTGGCTTTGATGTCAACCGTTTACGCCTTCCCAATGGTGCTGAAGGGGAATGGGAATGCATTCGACACCCCGGCGGCGCACTCTGCATCCCCGTTACCGCCGATGGACGACTCGTTTTAGTTGAACAATATCGTTTTGCTGTCCAAGGACGATTATTAGAATTTCCAGCCGGAACCGTTGAACATGATGAAGAACCCATTCAAACTATCCAACGGGAAATAGAAGAAGAAACCGGATACCGTGCTCATCAATGGCAAAAATTAGGGCAGTTTTTCCTTGCACCGGGGTATTCTGATGAAGTCATTTATGCGTTTTTAGCCCAAGATTTAGAAAAATTGACCACGCCACAACAATTGGATGAGGATGAAGATATCCAAACCGTTTTAATGACACCTCACGATTTTGAACTGGCAATTTTAAATGGGGAAGTAGTCGATTCTAAATCAATTTCTAGCTTTTTTCTGGCACAGCGGATGTTGAATTTTTAGGGGAAAATATTAAAACAAGACAGGAAAATTCCCTGTCTCGTTCAGGGTTTAAAAGAGGAGAAAAATGCTCTTAATCATTCCCTGAGTGAACTGCTGCAAGATTGCATCGCGCCTTTACTGGAGATGTGGATACCGTCGCGGCGATCGCCCTTGCCGCTGCCTCCAATAGTCCAGAAATTACTCATGACCTTCCCCAAACCCTCATCGATACCTTAGAAAATCAGACCTACGGAAAAGATTATCTCATTGAATTAGACCAAAAATTAATGAGTTTAAAAGCAACTCAAATCAATAGTTAAAACACCGTATAAAAATCAGGAATAATCATGTCCGAATTGATTCTATTTTGGCATCGCCGCGATTTAAGAATAACCGATAATATCGGATTGGCTGCTGCCTTTGAGAAAAGCCGAAAAATCGTGGGAGTATTTTGCCTAGACCCTAATATTTTAAACGGCGCAGATATTGCACCCGCCCGGGTTAAATATCTGCTGGGTTGTTTGGCTGAACTTCAGGAAAACTATGCTAAAATTGGCAGTCAATTGTTCATCCTCTTTGATGAACCCAGACAGGCGATCGCCCGATTAGCCACTGCCTTATCAGCGCAATTTGTCTATTGGAATTTAGACGTAGAACCTTATTCCCAGGACCGAGATAAAGCAGTCCGAGAAGCCCTGAAAGAACAGGGAATTTCCGTTGAAACCTTTTGGGACCAACTTCTACATTTTCCCGGAGAAATTTGTAGTAATACCGGCAATCCCTACACCGTTTATACGCCCTTTTGGAAAAACTGGATTCGCCAAACCAAAGCCGAACCCCTGCCTAGCTTAGAAAAAGCCATATCCCTCACACAAGAAGAACAAGAACAGGCTAAAAATGTCGGTGTAGTCGCCTTACCTACCCTTAAGGATTTAGGATTAGTTTGGGACAATCCTCTGATGCTGGAACCGGGAGAAACTGCCGCGCGATCGCAACTCGCAGAATTTTGCGATCGCACCATTTACGACTACGACGAACAACGGAATTTCCCCGCCAATCCTGGAACATCTCTGTTAAGTGCCGCCCTCAAATTTGGAGTAATTGGCATTCGTACCGTCTGGAATGCCACCCTCCGCGCCTCTGAACAATGCCGTAGCGACGAAACCCGCAAAGGCGTCCAAACCTGGCAACAAGAACTCGCATGGCGCGAATTTTATCAACAAGCTCTCTATCATTTTCCCGCACTCGCAACAGGACCTTATCGAGACAATTGGAGAGACTTTCCCTGGGAGAATAACGAACAACTATTTCAAGCGTGGTGTGAAGGAAAAACGGGTTATCCCATCGTCGATGCTGCCATGCGCCAACTGAATGAAACCGGCTGGATGCACAACCGTTGTCGGATGATTGTCGCCAGTTTTCTCACCAAAGATTTGATTATAAATTGGCAGTGGGGAGAACAATATTTCATGCAAAAATTATATGATGGAGACCTCGCTGCAAACAATGGCGGCTGGCAATGGAGTGCCTCCAGTGGCATGGACCCCAAACCCCTACGAATTTTTAATCCAACAACCCAAACCCAGAAATTTGACCCCGAGGGAGACTACATTCGCGAGTGGGTATCCGAGTTGCGCTCAATCGAGACAGAAGCATTAATTTCGGGGAAAATTCTCCCACTGGAACGGAAATCCTGTGGATATCCTGCACCCATTGTCAATCACAATGAGCAGCAGCGTCGATTTAAAGCCTTATATCAACAACAAAAAGCCTTGATGGAAATGTAAAAGTTCAACGTCACGACTTCAGTCGTTTCTTAAGTTCGTAGTAACGACTGAAGTCGTTCAACCAAAATCCCTTACTGATAAAGGGATTGAATCCACTCCCATTCACGGGTTAATCCCTCTTTGAGAGGAACTTGCGCCTGATATCCAATGAGACGCTGTGCTTTAGAAACATCCGCACTGGTGTGACGTGCATCCCCGATCGCAGACTCGACATAGCTGCGACGAATGGGATGTCCAATCACCTCTTCAATGGTATCAATAACATGAGCTAGAGAGACCCGAGAACCGCCACCAATATTGAACACTTCCCCAGTAGCTTCTTTAGAGCTTGCTGAGGCTAAATTGGCAGCAACTGCATCACTAACATAAGTAAAATCTCGGGTTTGCTGTCCATCCCCATAAATGGCGATCGCCTCATCAATTAATGCCGCTTTAAAAAACTTATGAAACGCCATATCCGGACGCTGACGAGGACCATAAACGGTAAAATAACGCAACCCCACTACCGGCACCCCAAAGTTACGGTGATATAGCACACATAATTGTTCTGATGCCAGTTTGGTAATCCCATAAGGGGACACAGGTGCAGGACAAATTGCTTCACTTGTCGGCATGGTTTCTGCATTGCCATACACCGAGGAAGAGGAGGCAAAAACAAACCGCTGGAGTTGCTTGGCATCCTTCGCTGCCTCTAGCATGATTTGGGTGGCGTTGAGATTGCGTTCGGTGTAAGCGCGAAACCCATCTCCCCAACTGGCGCGGACCCCAGCTTGTGCCGCTTGATGATAGATGAAATCCACATCGGCAAGCAGCGATCGCCACTCTAACGACTGGATATCCGCTTCAATCAGTTGAAAGGCGGGATGGGTTGAAAATGAAGCAATATTCTGGCGTTTTAAGCGAGGGTCGTAGTAATCGTTGAATTGGTCAATGCCAATCACCCGTTCCCCGCGATCGAGCAGTGCTTCTGCTAAATGAGAACCAACAAAACCCCCAACACCAGTCACAATATTTGTCGTCATAAATTCACCGTAGGTACAGTTAAAGAGAAATTAATGGAAATCACCCGAAAGAATCTATCCCGTTCTAGCATAAAATCGATTGGGTCACCATTATGGCTGACTCAGAGATCAAGTTAAGTGCTAAACGAGGGAACAGTGAAGGTTTTAGTTGTGGGAAATGGGGGCCGCGAACACGCCCTTGCTTGGAAACTGTTGGAGTCTAAAACGGTTGAGGGGGTATTTTGTGTGCCGGGAAATGGAGGCACCGCAATTTTGGAAAACTGCCAAAATTTATCCTTGACAGCAACCGATTTTTATGGTATCAAAGAGGCGGTCAAAACCCATGAAATCGGGTTAGTCGTGATTGGTCCAGAAGTGCCATTAGCGATGGGATTGGCTGACTACTTACACCAGGAAAAAATCCCCGTATTTGGTCCTTCTCAATCGGGTGCTCAACTGGAAGCGAGCAAATCTTGGGCAAAAGCATTTATGAAAGATGTGGGCATTCCCACAGCGCGATCGCAGGCGTTCACCGATGAAGAAATCTCTCAGGCAGTGGCTTATGTGGAAGAACAGGGTGCGCCAATTGTGGTCAAAGCCGATGGATTAGCTGCTGGGAAAGGGGTGACAGTGGCGGCAACGGTGGAAGAAGCCAAAGCGGCGATCGCCGAATCCTTTGGGGGCAAATTTGGCCTATCCGGTGAATGCATCGTGATTGAAGAATGCTTGATTGGTCAAGAAGCCTCCGTATTAGCCATTACCGATGGATTAACCGTGCGTCCCTTGCTTCCGGCCCAGGATCATAAAGCCGTGGGAGAGGGGGATACGGGGCCGAATACGGGCGGCATGGGAGTCTATGCACCAGCCCCCTTGGTCACCCCGGAGATGATGGAACGGGTGCAGAGGGAGGTATTGGAACCGGCGATCGCCAGTTTGCGCGATCGCCACATCCACTATCGCGGCGTCCTCTATGCCGGACTGATGATTTCCCCCGCAGGTGACATCAAAGTGCTGGAATTTAACTGCCGCTTTGGGGACCCCGAAACCCAGGCCATTTTGCCCCTCTTAGAAACCCCCCTCGACGAAATTCTCCTCGCCTGCGTCAACCAAACCCTAGCAGAACTCCCTCCCCTGCGCTGGAAAAATGGAGCCTCCGCCTGTGTCGTCATGGCTGCCGGAGGATATCCGGGAGACTATAAAACCGGGAATGTAATTAGCGGATTAGAGCAAGCGGAGGCGATCGGGGCAGTCACCTTCCATGCCGGAACCAAACTCCAAAACGGACAAGTGCTCACCAACGGAGGACGAGTCCTCGGCGTCACCGCCACAGGCACAGACTTTGACGATGCCTTTGCCAGGGCCTATCAAGCCGTTGAACAAATCCACTTCGACGGGTCCTACTATCGCCGGGACATCGGCCATCGCGTCCGGTCCCAAATTGCTTAAATTTCAGGCGTAGCATTGCCTTCCTCTACGTTTGTTAATGCGACATCCGTAGAGGAAGGTACTGTTTATTAGAAAGTCTTTGGTTGTGCTAGTATAAATATTAAGGGAATCACGAACCAAATTTTTGCTTCTAATTTCCAAAAGCCTATCTGAGGGGATGGAATTCGTTGAGGAGTAATTTATGTTAAATAGTTTAAACATCAAAAACTTGACGGTTTTTCCAGAGAGCAATCTTGATTTTTCCAAACAACTTAATGTCATCATTGGTGAGAATGGAACTGGAAAAACCCATCTTCTCAAAATAATTTATTCTGCACTGGCTACCAGTTGGGAAGAAGGAAGAAAACCCTCTCATACTACACCGACCAAGACTTTGATGCAAAGCCGTTTAGCAGAAAAGCTCGTCAATGTTTTTCGGCCCGAATCTTTGGGACGGCTGGCTAGGCGCAAACAAGGGCGGGAGAGATGCGATATCCAACTGATTTTTGAAAATCCTCAGTTCGATTTTGCCTTTAGTTTTTCCACCAATAGTAAAACAGAAGTCTTACTAGAAAAGGTTCCCGAATCTTGGCTAGACATCGCATCAGTTTATCTCCCAACCCGTGATTTGTTAACAATTTTTCCAAATTTTGTCTCCCTGTATGAAGGTCATTATCTAGAATTTGAAGAAACTTGGCGAGACACTTGCCTACTTCTTGGCGCTCCTTTACAACGGGGCCCCAAGGAGAAAAGAATTCAAGACTTGTTAGCACCCCTTGAGTCAGCAATGGGAGGGGCAATCATCCTCGATAAAAATGGCCGTTTTTATTTAACCAGTGAAAGGGGTAGATTCGAGATGCCACTGGTGGCTGAAGGCCAGCGCAAATTAGCCATGTTAGCCCGTTTAATCGCAACTGGGGTGTTATTAGACCGAGGATTTTTATTTTGGGATGAGCCAGAAGCGAATCTTAATCCGCTGTTGATTAAACAGGTCGCTCGGAGCATTATCAGTTTGAGTCAAGCCGGGATTCAAGTCTTTATAGCCACTCATAACTTATTTTTGCTGCGTGAGCTAGAAATTCTCATAACTGACGAGAAAAATGCTCCATTCTCTGCACGATTCTTTGGTTTACACTTTTCAGGTGACAGCGTTTTAGTTAGACAAGGGGATGCCATTGATGAGATTGGAGAGATTACTACCCTGGATGAAGAGCTTGCCCAATCTGATCGGTTTATTCAAAGCGGAATTTCAGGATGATGGACATCCAGGTTGATAGTTTAACCTTTAGTTTTCCCGACTCTTGGGAAGTGAGCAAGTACGATGAATGGACGTTTTATCGGAATCAGTTCTCTAGGATGTGGTCTATAGCAGATCCTTTATCAGTTGTGGAATGCCCTCACCCCCAACCCCTCTCCCAAAGGGGGAGAGGGGAGCAAGAGAGGGCATAAATCATTTAGGACTGCTATATTTCCCCGTGCGATTGACCCTTCAAAGGTTCAGCTAAAACTCAGAACTCTAATCAAGCCGATTGATCCGCACCCAAAGGTGGTCGAGTCTACTCAGATGCAAGGTTTACCCTGGATAGTAAAATGATGCGGCACATCATCAGATTTTTATTGCGGATTAAGAATGAAAATTTAGTTATGGCTTTTGAATAATTTCCCCCTTTTTTAAACCTCTATTAAGATGCAATTATCCTAAAGGTTCAAGGGTTATGATTTGGCGGGAATGGGTCGAGTGGCAAGGGCGGCGATCGCCACTCCGATGAGCAAGACGATCGCCCCGCCGATGACCCCCATTCCGGGCAGTTCTCCAAAGATAAAATAGCCTAAAATACTCGCACCCACAGGTTCAAATAGGATAACTAAGGTGACCAAAGTTGGGGAAATCCAACGCAATGCCCAGTTAAAGCTCGTATGTCCAATTAGTTGGGGTCCGATCGCCATCAACAAAACATACCCATAAACCGATGGGGGATACCCCACATAACTTGTCCCCCATAACAGCGGTAATGGCAACAGAACTAGGGCCGCACTACTATAGGCGATCGCCGCATAACTGCCAATTCCCATTCCCCGACGTTGTGCCTCTCTTCCTAATAATAAATATCCGCTAATTGCCCAGGAACCAATCAAAGCTAAACTATTTCCCAGCAGTGGATGACTGGCGATCGCACTCGATTCTGTACCCCCCAAACCGATTGCTAATCCCCCAATTAATGCTAGGGTAATTCCCACTAAAGTCTGAGGTTTTGGCTTTTCTCCAAACCTTAAGGAAAACATGGCAATCCACACGGGATTGGTCGTGACAATTGCCGTAGACGCAGCAATCGAAGTATAGGATAAGGACGTAATCCAAGTGGCAAAATGAAGGGCAAGAAATCCCCCGGCAACCCCAGCATAAATAACTGCCCCAGATTGTAGGGGTTGCGGTTTGATGTTTCTCCAGGCTGGTAGCAGTAGCAGGGCCGCTAAACTCAACCGAGAGGCCGCTAAAATCAGGCTAAATCCCACCCCTTGCACTCCTGCCGCCTGAAATGCCAATCGGATTAAAATCGCCCCAGTAGATAGAGCGAAAATACCTACTCCTAAAATTAAAGCAATGGTCCAGGGGTCCGGTTTCATTCTTCACTTCCTGTACTGGCAAGACTTCCGGAAATTGAACAGATGGAACCCAATCCGTAGGCGGGCAGCCAATAAATTGCTCCTTGTACGGATAGCGGGAATCGGCCAGTCCGGACGGGGTTGTATTTATCATCACCTCAACCGTTAACATGGCCCTCTATATCCGGGGATATACTTAAGTCACACTACAATCCCTTAATCTAACTAAAGATAGATATAAAAGTCTTTTATAAGTGATATAAGTTAAAGTATGATTTTGCCCGTTGCTACTCATATTAAAGATAAAAAGCAAAAAGCAAGGGCAAATATCAAAATTAAGCACTAATCCACTTAACATTTTTGAATCTTAACAATGAGATTAAATTCAAGCCTGGAAGAACAAGTTAAAACCGACGATACGTTTCAACATATTTTGTGTTTCCATAGTAATTCGACCCCTTATCTTCAAATTATCAAACTGATTAATTCACAAGATTTTGAATTAGAACGGGTTCTATTTCCTCAAGAACGGTTGATGTTTACCGCTGTTCCCGAGGCTCAATTAGAAATTACAACGGGTCAAAATGGCTTGAACGGGAGGCCAGAACGCATTGCTTGCGATCGCTTGCAGGTTCATGTATCCGAATCTTGTTCTTATAGTGAATCCCTAGCCTCTTAAAAAATTGGGTTAGACCCAGTACGATGAGAGAATCCGTACTGTTCTCCCCACCCCTGAGCCTTTGCCGAAAAAGTTGGCAAAGGCTAATTTATTGACGAATGGAAAGGCCGTTTAAACCCGCTTTAACTTGAAGAAGAAAAAAGGCACTTTTGCAGGCCAGTTTTACCCGGTGGATGGTCGCTTAAGCCATCACCATTCCCCCATCGACATTCATCGTTTGCCCGGTGATGTAAGCAGCAGCCGGGTCCGCTGCGAGGAACCGAACTAAACCCGCCACTTCTTCAGGTTTTCCATAACGACCGAGGGGAATAAATTTGAGGATTTCTTCCCCACCTTTGAGGTCTTTTGTCATATCGGTGGCGATGAATCCGGGGGCAACTGCATTGACCGTAATCCCCCGAGAAGCGAGTTCTTTGGCAACAGTTTTAGTAAAGCCAATCACCCCGGCTTTTGCTGCACTGTAGTTGGCTTGGCCGGGGTTACCCATTTGACCGGCAACGGAAGCAATATTAATAATCCGACCGGATTTTTGTTTGAGCATGAGTTTGCTGACTGCCCGAGTACAGAGAAAAACTCCGGTGAGATTAGTGTCAATTACCGCTTGCCAATCTTCCGGTTTCATTCTTAACAAGAGGGTGTCGCGAGTAATTCCGGCATTATTGACTAAAATATCGATGCGTCCCCATTGGTCCGTCACGGCTTTAATCAGGGCATCGACGGAATCAGCTTTGCTAATATCGGCTTGGAGGGCCGTCGCCTGACCACCGGCGGCGATAATTTCCTCAACCAGTTGATCGGCGGCGGTACTATTACTGGCATAGTTAACGGCAATTTTAGCTCCTTCGGCGGCGAGGGCGAGGGCGATCGCCCGACCAATTCCCCGCGAAGCACCCGTCACCACTGCTACGCGATCGCCCAATCGTTGCACCTGTTCGGGTAATGCTTCCATAGAGAGTATCCTTATTTTCACTGCATTTTGAACTCAACCATCTTACCTGGTTAGGGGCAGCAACAAGTCGGCGAGTTTGGCTTTTTCACATCGGGTTTAATCGGTCCGGGTGAATGGGGTAAAGTGAAAAAACAATAAGTTTGTAAGACCCATTTTTATGAAACAGATCCTTCATCGAATCACCCCCTGGAAAGCCGGATTCACCGGAATCCTTTTATCTATCGCGGCGATCGCCTTAGCAACCCTGGTGGCAGTGGCACCGGCTGCGGCAACCGGGGTCTATCAAATGCCGATTCTCCATGCGGGCGATCGCACCTGGACCATTGATGATGCTGAAGTCCTCAGTCGCCTCACTGAAGGCAATCTCAGCAAAGCCCTCAATGCACTGCAAAAAGACACCGGCAACGAAGTTCGTCTCGTCACCATTCGCCGCCTAGACTACGGCGAAACCATTGACAGTTTTACCGAAAAACTCTTTGAAAAATGGTTTCCCACCCCAGAAGAAGAGGCGCATCAAACCTTGCTGGTGGTCGATACCCTCACGAATAATTCCGCCATCCGGACTGGAGATGACCTCAAATCTCTCTTAACCGCTGAAATTTCCGAAAGTGTGGCCCAAGAAACCCTGCAAGTCCCCTTACGAGAGGGGGATAAATATAATCAAGCCTTAACCGATGCCAGCGATCGCATGATTGCCGTCCTTTCTGGTCAACCGGACCCCGGTCCCCCGATTGTCGATACCAGCTTGAACATCGAACGCACCTTTGCCACCGCAGAAGAAACCGATACCGGCAATGCCACGATGGTGGTGATCGTCCTGTTAGTCCTGGCGACGGTTATCCCAATGGCAACCTATTATTTCTATCAAGGAGGCTTTTTACAGTAACTGACCGCACCAATTTTGACTCGGGATTCGCCTTGGGGATGAGTGCATTGAGCCAAAATGCGCTCATCCCCAACCGTTGTTTCAAACTCTTGACTGGCGTTGGGACAAATCTAGGGCAAAAACCCGGTTGATTATCCCTGGCAACACTGTTCCCTTCCCCTAGTCCTGAACATACTCCTCCCCACTCACCAGGGCCATCTGAGCGCGCATGAATTCTCGTCCGAGATAGGCGGCGTGATCCAGTATCGTCACCGAACAAGGGTCCGTTTCCTCAAAAATTTTCACGCAGAGTTCCTTCGCCGTACTCCCAGAAAATAACGTTTCGTGGGTGCGTTGGACCTTTCCTCTGGCGGGTATGGGTTTTCCTGTTTCCGGGTCAACGGCTAAACCCCGATCATCAATCACATTGGTATAATGCTTGGCGCAAATTAATTCGGCCTCGCGATCGAGGTAAATGATGAAATAACCTCCAGGGTCGAGAGCAAGCTCACGTTTAGAGAGTTCGTCATCAATGTCACAAATCTTGGATGAGAGTGAATTCATAATTAATTCAGCGACTTTTATCTTCTAGGTTATCGAAAATAGCGCGATCGCCATGATCCAAATTATCTTTCATTGTCGGTCTAAAGACTGACTAGCTAATGCTTCAGGGTGCCAGCTACTATTGAGAATGTGGCGAATCTACCTCAACCCTATACACTTGAGGCAGTCGTTTCGTTAAAAATCTGCTTATGCGTATTGCATTTCTCAATCCCCAGGGTAACTTCGATCCAAAAGATACTCACCTGACTGAACATCCGGATTTCGGGGGCCAGTTAGTTTATGTGAAACAGGTGGCGATCGCGATCGCCCATCAAGGTCACAAAGTTGATATTATCACCCGCCAGATTATTGATTCTGACTGGCCCGAGTTTGCCGAACCGTTCGATTCCTATCCTGGGGTGGAAAATGTCCGAATTATCCGCTTTCGGGCTGGCCCAAAAGCATTTATCAGGAAAGAACTACTCTGGCCTCATCTGGTCAAAGAATGGGTTCCCAATATTCTGCAATTCTATCGACAAGAAGGCGCATTCCCCGATATATTTACCACGCACTATGGGGATGGGGGTCTCGCCGGTGTCTTGATTGAAGCCGCCACGGGTATCCCGTTCACTTTTACAGGTCATTCCCTCGGCGCTCAAAAAATAGACAAACTGGAACTGACGCCGCAAAATATGGAAAGCATGGACAGGCATTTTCATTTTACTCGGCGTTTGGTGGCGGAACGTTTGAGTATGAATCGGTCAGCGGTTAATATTACCAGTACGCAAACCGAACGCTTTGAGCAATATGGTCATCGGGTTTATCAGGATGCGGTGGATGTGAA
>NZ_JAFLQW010000231.1 GCF_017313335.1 Phormidium pseudopriestleyi FRX01
GATGCCGAAGATGCCTACTACCTCTAAAGCGGATAATAGCCGGTGTGCGATCGCCTCGACTTGAGCATTGACCTCCGGGGTGACATCCCCAGGGGCGATCGCCCGACGGCAGACTTGCGCTTCCTGCTGGGTTTCCACCACCGGATAAATCACCACCTCTCCAGCCTGATTTCGCGCTGCCATGACCGCTAATTCCCGCTCAAAGGGGATAAATTCTTCCAGGAGGACCGGAGGGCGACCCCAGCGTTCCCAGGTAGAGAGTAGGGTGGGGCGATCGCCACAGATGGCCGTTCCCTGACCATCATAGCCATGACGCCGCGCCTTAATCACCACCTTCTCAGAAAGCAGGTCCCGGGTAGGGGGTAGTTCGCTGCCATCAAAGGCCATAAACTTGGGAACAGGTAACCCCAGCGATCGCAAATAACACCGCTGTTCATATTTATCCAAAATTGGCGCTAAAACCGACAATTTCGGGCGAAAGCACACCCCTTGTCGTTCTAACTCCGCTAAAGCGGTTAAATCCACAAACTCGTTTTCAAACGTAATCACATCGCAGCGTTGAGCCAGTTGCGCCGTGGCCTTAGCATCATCAATCGGTGCTAAAATCACCTCAGACGCTCGAACAGCAGCAGGATCGCTATTTTGGGGGGTCTGAACCACAAGTTCGATCCCGAGTGCCTCCGCAGCATCCGCCATCATCCAGGCCAGTTGACCCCCGCCTATTACTCCAACCCGGTTTATTTTGTGAGTGTGATCGATCTGGCTCATTGTCAAGTGCAGTTGTTCTGGTTCTGTTTATTTCTAGTGTTTCAGAAAAATCGCATCCTAAACCCTTACCCCGATTAATTTTATCGCCAAATGCTCAAACGTTGGTTTTTGTGGATATTTGGGAGCCTTTTTACCCTCGGGATTATCCTCTGGGTGACCCCGGCCCAGAGTGTAAACAAGGTGAATGCGGACTGTACCTACAATGACATTTCCTTGTATGGCAAAGTGCAAATTGTCGAGAGTTTTCCGGACTTGAAGATTGAGATGGTTACCTCATTTCCCGACCTCCGGGTAAAAATGGTTAATTCATTTCCCGATGCTTGTGGCGAGTGGCAGGTGGTCGAGTCATTCCCGGATTTTAAAATTAAGGTCGTTGACTCGTTTCCCGACCTCAAAATTAAATGGGTTCAGTCGTTTCCAGGAATTCCTTAAACGCTGCTGCATCAGAGGTTTCCTGGGGCAAAATAGCCGGAGTTAAGCCTAAATGTAGAGGCGATTCGCGAATCGCCTCTACAGATTTATGGTTCAATGTTATAAATTGCGTAAATCCGGGTTATAAAATACATTTTATAGGAGTGCGAGCATCTTGCTCGCTTGTCTTGATAGCGAGCAAGATGCTCGCACTCCTATAAATATCTGTAACCCACCAGTCCACCGAACCGCTATAGAAAAATTTGATATCATTTTGAGTGAAAGAAGGAAATTTATAAGGGGTGCATCTTTACTTGTTTTCAACTCAGAATTTTCACTCCCAAACCCACTGAGGGGACTCCTGCTAAAACTGGGGAAATCCGCGTCCAGTGTTCTCCCCTTCTGGAAAAAATAAACCGGCTATCAGATAAAATTGGCCCCGGCAATGGCAAAATAAGAGCACGCGCAAGCGTAAGGGGGCGCTTCAGCCATTCGGGCTGGTGCAATCCCGGTTATGAAAGAAGGAGATTGCAGTGATGCTCAAACGAATTGCCACAATTATGGTGGTCGTACTTAGTCTGATCCTCAGCAGTTGTGCTGTTTCAGCCGCAAGTGGACTCAAAAGCCATATCGATAGTACAGACGGGTACGAATTCCTGTATCCGAATGGATGGGTGTCGGTGAAGGTGAATAATGGTCCGGATGTGGTCTATCACGATTTGATAGAAACCCGGGAAAATGTGAGTGTGGTGATTTCTCCGGTTACGGATGGGAAAACCTTAAGCGAATTGGGGACTGCTAGTGAGGTGGGTTATAAACTCTCCAAAAATGCGATCGCACCCCCAGGATCCGGGCGAGAAGCGGAATTAATTAATGCTGAACAGCGAGAAAAGGGTTCAAAGACTTACTATCTGTTGGAATATGCGGTAAAATTTCCCACCCAAAAGCGACATGATTTTGCTAGTGTTGCCATCAGTCGAGGGAAACTCTTTACTTTAAATGTATCCACCACAGAAGCGCGATCGCAAAAAATGAAAGAGCAGTTTCAAACGGTGGTTGATAGTTTCTCGGTTTACTAAATCGGTGAATATCATAAAGCTGAAGCATGGACCTCCCTCCCCCAAACTCTCGTCCCTGGGAGGGGGGTTTCAGTCTTCTACTCACAAGCAAAAATAAGGTTATGGGCATTCCTGCATTTGTATTAGCTTCAATTTCTCCCGCACGTTTGCACCTGTTGCAAAGTGCGGGAATCGAACCGATTGTCTGTCGGAGTGACTTTGATGAATCAACAGTTACATCAACGGATCCGGTGATTTTGGTGAATACCCTGGCGCAATGTAAGGCAGAGGCAGTGGTGGCTAAGTTTAGGAATCCGGGCGATCGCACGGTGACCCCAGAAAAAACAGGCAACCCCTCACGGGTGGTCGTCTTAGGGTGCGATTCAGTCTTGCAAGTGGACGGGGAAATCTACGGCAAACCGGAAACCCCAGCAGAGGCAGTCCAACGATGGCAAAAAATGCGGGGGGGTGTGGGTGAACTTTATACAGGTCATGCGTTGTTTGATTTAAACAGCGATCGCTATATGGTTCGCTGCCAAATGACCCGGGTGTACTTTGCCAATATCAGCGATCGGCAAATCGAAAACTATGTGGCAACAGAAGAACCTCTGCGATGTGCCGGTTGCTTTGCGATCGATGGCCGAGGCGGACTCTTCGTGGAAAAATTGGAGGGATGCCATACCAATGTCATTGGCTTAAGTTTACCCTTATTGCGGAGTCTCCTCGAAGAACTCGGCTATGATGTCACCGACTTCTGGCCCGATTCAATTTATCGGTCTGTGTAATCCAGTGCTCCGAGTTGCAACCCCTGGGGGTTTAAATGTCGGTTGCCACATTATTTGTCGCCGTTGACAGATTAATGTCGTCTGGCCACATTATCTGTCGTCTGGCCACATTACTTGTCGTTTTGACATTATAATGTCGTTGAAATGGTGTTAACAAATTAATGTCGCCCAGCCATCAATCAGGTTGTCGGTGCTTCTCCCACGGTTCCGACAGTTATCTGATTTCTGATTCCCCAGTTGCCGCACAGCGCAGCTATGCCGTAGGCAATCGCCTGCCAATACCTTTTACAATAAACGACATCTAATTTGTCAAAATTACAAAAGACGACATTTAATTTGTCAAGCCCTGTTTGGGGTCGCTAGAGTCTAAAAATAGCCTGAAATTTTATGCACAGAGGGATTCAGTCTATCAATTTCAGCGACATTAATTTGGCAAGACGACTTTTAATTTGGCAACCGACACCACCTCCTAAGTTTGGATATTTTCGGAAAATCTCTCAGTCATTTTGCCCGGTAATTGCTGATTTTTTGCTTCAAAATAGTCCTCTAGGTTGACATGACAAACTTTCGCATACAAAACCACCGGATCGATATCTGCCCCATTGTCCCAACAGATAGTACCCAAGTCTGGATTAACGGTGACTGTAGCAAAATAAGCTGGATCGCTCAGGGGTGCAAATATGCCGGTAAATTCAATGATTTCTCTAATGTTTATTACCCCCTGAACCTCATCTTCAAATTTTAGATAAAGTTCATATCCTTCTAATGGTTTAGCCTCAATAATATCTTTTAACATGATTATTCTAAGGGTTCAATTTTATTAAGTTCTGCATTTTGTCTGGCTAGTTCCCAGTTATCCATCAGTTCAGATTGATAGAGGGCCGCCCATTCAATCACCAGTCCTAATGCTCTGGGTTTGAGTTGTCCTTCTAGCAGGGTTAGGGTCTCGATAGTAATTAGGGCTTTTTGTTGACCATAACGTACATGAAAGTGAGGCGGGGCATGGTCGTTATAGTACATGGTAATCACCATGCCAAAAAAGCGGCTAATCTCTGGCATCACGTCACCTCCTCAAAATGTCAAAATTAACCTAGCCTTTTCCTTTTGATGCCTCAAGCCGTTTGAGAAAGCGGTTGATAGTGAAGTTGCATCACTTGATTGACCCTTAAAGTTTCTAAAGCGTAGGTTTTACCCTGAAGGTCTACGAATTCGACCTCAAATACATCGGGTTCGTAAACTTCAATAATCGTACCGACTTGACCTTTATGAAGGTTGAAGTCAGGTAAATTTTCGGTTAAGGCCACCACATCTAAAAGTTTCATCATTGCTGCCATGAAAATCAACTACAGAATCGAGGCTTCATTTTCTCATACTACCTCTAAAATTTGTGGTTGGGGTAAA
>NZ_JAFLQW010000311.1 GCF_017313335.1 Phormidium pseudopriestleyi FRX01
CATCTACCTCAATAAATCGCCCCCAAAGAATGCAGGACCGGGATGTGCTGCCCTTATTGCAAAATTTTATGGAAGATACCCGCCAAACCTCCGCAATTGTCTTTGCAAACCCCGAAGATTTACGGCGATTTGAGCTACTGCGACAACTGGATGGTGCAATTGTGGAATGGTCGCGGTTATTGCCAACAAATCGCAATTTATGTGTCTTTATTTTCCATCAAGATACTTATGCTGAACTCCAATTATTTTGTCAGCAGATTGGCCTAACTTTTTTGAGTAACTTATTGTTGAACCGAGAGCGTTCTCACAATTTAGTCAATATTTGTAATATAGTCACTCCTAGCGCCTCGGAGATTAGCCATTTAATCCAGCGCTTTCGATTACGAGAACAGCGCCAAGTAATCTGGAACGACTTGGAACAATTAACCACAGCTTTAGCTCAAGAATCTAAGCCATTGAACTATTGGCATGATATGTTTCTATCCAGTTCGGAGTTCTCTTTAAAACAGGCATATCGGGCCAAATGGACTCAGAAACTGCCCTTACTAACGGCGGCAGAATTAACTCAGGAACTCAGGGAAAAGGTGATTGGACATTCAGGGGCGATCGCCACCCTCGTTAAATTAGTCCGAGGTAAAATCGCCGCCCAAAAAAGTCCCAAACCCCTGGTTATTTTGTTACCAGGACCCACAGGAACCGGCAAAACTGAACTGAGTAAAGCCCTAGCATTAGCCCTCGGAACCCAGTTAGAACGGTGCGATATGGGGGAATATGGAGAAGAACATAAAGTCTCCAATCTGTTTGGCAGTCCCCTAGGATATGTCGGTTCAGAACAGGGGGGATGGTTACCCAATGCCTTGCGACGGAATCAGCAACGGTGCATTTTATTGTTTGATGAAATTGAAAAAGCACATGGTTCTATCTGGCGAAAAATGTTAGCCTTTTTTGATGAAGGGCGAGCCACTGATGCCAATGGGACGGTCATTTCGCCTAAAGATACAATTTGTTTATTAACGACAAATTTAGCCAGTGAAACGATTACTGAAACGCCGAGTCTGGCCAAAGAAATTTTACAAAAAACCGGATATCTTCCCCCAGAATTTATCGGACGAATTGATAAAGTGATTCCCCTAAATCGCTTGGAATTGGCGGAACAGACGGAGATGATTTTCCGGTTGGTGAAACGGTTTGCTCAGGACCGCTATAACATTGATGTCGTCGTTGATGAACCTGGGTTAAATGCTTTAGTTCGCGCCACTTATGAACCGGCGCAAAACTATGGGGGACGCGGGGTTAATGAAGCCATTGCTGACCTGTTTACCGATGATTTGATTGAGTTACAAATTCAGAATATTGACCGATCGCAATTGAGGATAGAAGGGGAAAAAATGCAGCTTGTTCCGGGGGATGGCGAACAACCGGCGCTAGATTTTGCGGCCATTGCTGCGGGTTCCGGACGACGAAATCAGGCCAGCTTAGAAGGGTTACTCCACCAACTGGATGCCATGATTGGGTTAAGTTCTGTCAAAACTGCTATGCATGAATTAGTCGCCAGTGAACAGGCAAAACAACGATTGCGACAAGCGGGATATGAAACGGGCGATCGCATGACTCGCCATCTGGTATTTTTGGGCAATCCTGGAACTGGAAAAACCACCGTAGCGGAATTGGTAGGGGCAATTTTTAAAGCCTTGGGAATTCTCAAAAAAGGCCAACTGATTAAAGTTGATAAACCTCGGGATTCATTGGTGGCTGAATATGTAGGACAAACCGCCCCAAAAACTCGGGCAAAAGTAGAAGAAGCCCTGGATGGAATTTTATTTATTGATGAAGCTTATGCACTGGCATCGCCACGGGGAAGCGGACATGATTATGGTCAAGAAGCAGTGGATACCCTCGTCCCGATGCTGGAAAATTATCGCGATCGCCTGGTGCTGATTTTTGCCGGTTATACCCAACCCATGCAAGCATTTTTAGCCACCAATCCGGGTTTGCAGTCCCGCATTGCCAAAACTATCGAATTTCCCGACTATACCGGGGAGGAAATGCTAGAAATTTTCCTCTCTTATTGCCGGACTTCTAAACCCGCTTACCGTTGTCCTCCGGAGGTACAACAAGCGGTATTAGAGCGACTCAATCGGATGTACAAAATGCGCGATCGCAACTTTGGCAATGGACGAGATGTCCGCAATTTGTTTGAGGCAATGGTACAATTACAGCAGGTTCGCCTCATCCGCGACAACCTGGAAGGGGAAGCGATGATTACGTTGGCTAAAAACGATTTACCCCCACTCAACTCAGGCTAACTTAAATCAATTGTCGAAAAGATTTAGACTTGCTATAAAATGCCTTGTAGACCAAAAGAGAAAAGTTCCTTAAAGATTCTGTTGGCGAATCAAGAAAGAGACCTCTCCCCGACCCTCTCCTAAGAGGAGAGGGAGGTATAAGGAAATGTTTTTATACTAGCGGGGAGGGGCTTTCCAGCTCCCCCTTCCCTCGTAGGGAAGGGGGTTGGGGGGTTAGGTCTCCTCACCAACAGAGTCCTCAACGCGCGTTCTCGTTAACAAAATTATCAATAACCGGAGATCAAGATGAGTGGTAGAAAAGAGCGATATGTGAGTATTAGTGAAGCAGACTTACGCCGATTACAGGAACAGGATAGCCGACTGCGATCGGTGCAACATGACTTACCCGATCGCCTGAATCGGATGCGTGCAGAAGCGAATCGAGAAATGCAGCAACGCCTCATTCCTCTAGAGCAACGTGGGAAACAGCAGGAACAAGAAGCGCAACGCCTACGGAGTAACCTGGGGGAACTCGAACGGGACACCCAACAGCGATTGCGACTCCAGCGCCAAGACTTTCAGCAAGCAGTCCGAGAATCCGAAGTGCGACAGCAACAGGCACTCCAGCAGGAACGGGACAGTCTCACTTTAGCAATGCGAGCCGGGTTTGAAAAACAGCGGACTGAATATCTGCGAATTACAGCGGATCAACGTCAAGAATATCTCACTCTCAATCAACAACTGGAACAGAAATTCTCCCAACTCCTGGAGGAAGAACGGCAAGCGCGGGAAACGGGACAACAGATGCTAAAACAGCAAATTGACCGGGTATTTGACAACCTCGAACAGGAACGACAATATAAAGCAAAATTGGCGCAAGAACTGCTCACCGATGTGGAACAAATTTGGCAGCAAATCGACCGCGATTACCAACACCAGCGCTTTGCTCCCCATCAACTCGCTGACTTGCGGCGCAATTTAGATTTGGCAAAACAAAACTTAGCTGCCGGAGTTTGCGAAGCGGCGATCGCCACCTCCCAAGAAACTTACCTCAAACTAGCAGATTTGCGCCTCGAACTCGAACAAAAAGAACAAGAATGGTTACTTTATTATACCGCAACCTTAGAGAATTTGCGAACCCTGATTACCGAAGTTCAAGCCCATCGTCAAATCGAAATTGAACTGGGAGAATCCGGGGGCGAAGTCGAAATCTTTCAGGCAGAAGTTGATTATTGGACCGATGGACGGTTGAGTGCTTATCATCAAAAGCTCGATAAGTTTCAACAAAAACTCACCGCAGGGGAATCCACTCTCACCACCGAACAAATCCAGGAATTAGCCCAACAAATAGAAGCCCTCCATCCGGAATTGGCCGAAATTGCTAACCAAGCCAAAATGCAAGTAATTCTCTCCCAAATGCGGGCCGAAATTGCCGATAATGTCGTAGGAATGTTGGAATCTTACGGCTATCAACTCGCAGACCCCAATACCGATGCCAGCTATGAAGGCGCGGACTATCGGAATGCTTATGTAGTCAAGGTAAAAAATATTGCCGGGGAAGAAGTTGTCACTGTGATTACGCCGGAAAAAGAATTAGGAGTGAATAATATTTCCATCAATGCCTTCAGCGATCGCCTATTAGATGAAGAACAACTCCGTCAACGAGCCGAAGGGATTTTTAATGCCCTCCATGAAGAATCGGGATTAGAATTGCAAGGCCAAACCCAATGCTATGAACAACCCCAAGCTGAGTATCAGGATATTGAACAAGTGAAACACCGTTCCAACCCACCGAAACAAACATCTTTTTAAGGGATTTACAGACAAAAATTGTGGCATTTTGACGGGAGGGACAAGGTACTGCCCTATCCTTACCCGCCTCAATTCAAGACAAATTTCAGGCTTTTACATCCGGATTTGATATCAAAAAATTTGTTAAATCAGCCAGCCTCCGATGTCTTCATTCCTGCATCTGTACCCTTCACCGTTTCAATTTTGCTGATTGCCTTCCCTTCACATCCCGGAAGGGAAATCGCCCCTTTTTAATCCCCTCTTTTGCCCAAGACCAGGCCCCAATAGAACAGGCAGCACTGACTAACAATGCTATCAGAAATGCCAGCAACGGCAAGGGGAAAGAGGGTTCAACTTTTTCCCCTTTCCACTCCCAAGATTGAAACATTAACCCCGAAGTTGACGCGACAATTGCCCCAGCAGCAATCCCAAGCCCCACCGCTTGAATCTGGTCTTGCAAGTCTTGATTCGCTTCCTGCTGCTGATAATTCATCTTGGCTTGTTCCACCTCCACAATGCCGCGCAGGGTGGCAATATACTGGCCGAATAGGGCATTTCCCGGCCTTAAATAATTTAGGTTTGTGTGGATTTGTCGGAGTAATTTTACCCGGGAATGATAACGAAAACTTTCTAAAAAATCTAACTCCTGCTCTCCTTTAAGGCTCGTTAATTTCTTCATTTTTTTGGTATAATTATTTAAATTGGTAATCAGCGTCGTGCGCTGGTCTTCAATATCCCGGAGATAACCGGCGTAGGTAAAGGCTTTGGGGGTAATTTTAAGCAGAGATTCCTGCAAAACGGTTAACTTTTCAGCCGTATCTTCCGGCAAGGTTTCTAACGCCTTTATCAGGGTTTCTAGCTCGTGATAAAGTTGACGACAGTCGCGATAGCGAGTGCGGGCTTGGTGATAGCTGAAGCGGATTTTGCTGCGATAACAAAGCAACTCCATCAGGGGGCGATAGTAGTCTCCAGACTCTTCCAGTTGAGCGGTATCGGGATGACAGTCTAACCAGATGAGAATGTGACAAGATTGGGCTGGATTTTCAGCATCATTATCATATTCAAAAATTTGACTGCCTAACAGTTTGCCCTTGGCAGAATAGGAGGGCTGAAATGGGGTTTGGGCTTGGGTAAGTATAGCTTGTAAACAGCGATCGGCTAACCCAGGGAGGGGATCAGAGTCGGGGGATTCTTCCGCGATGACAGGTTTGGCAAACAGGACCAAAGTTTGGCCGATCGCAGCGGAAATGCGATCGGGTAGCAGTCGTCCCTCGGGGTTAAGGTGAGAGAGTTCGGCAACAGGGACAATTCCCGGATAGCGAAACGTGAGGTCAGCCACATAAGTATCATGGAGTTGTACCGCATAGAGTTCCCCATTGCGCCGGGGAGTCTCCGAGTGCCCTTCTACCACAGGAAAGTGGAAGCGCAAACAGCGACCAATTTCCTCCGAAAGCAGTTCTCGAAACGGGACAGTTGCCTGATTTGGCTCCATATTCAGCCATTGACTACAAGTAGCGATCGCGTCGATACCCAGAGATTTTCCCAATTCCTCGAACTGCTGCCAAAGTAGCTCAGAATCTTCCACCCGTTCTCCTTCCGGCAATGCCATATCGTGACAGAGGTGGAAGGCATATAAGCTGAGTTTGGGATAGTGGAGCAATTCTCCCGAGAATTGTTCGTTCATAGGGGTTCCTTGGGCAGTAAATCGATACAAATGATAGCATTTTACCAGTTGTTCTGGTAAAATTTGAAATCAGGAGGGGGAGTCACCCGCAGGGAGTTTTCTGGTCCTCAGAAACAGCATACCCAGACATTACATTTATACAAACCATGTGTTACGACAACCTGCTAAAATATTGGGCGGAAAAATATGCCCAACAGATGGCATCCTGGGCCTTCAGACAACCCATCACCACCCCGGTTGAAGTCTTAAAAACAGAACTCTCCGTTGAACCGATTCGGGCGGATTCAGTTATTTTCCTAAAAACCGGCCCAGAAATTCAGCATTTAGAATTTCAGACGAGGGTTCCTCAAGATAGGCCGATGCCGATCCGGATGTGCAGCTATTCCATCCGGTTACAATGGCAATATGAACTGCCGGTGAGGCAGGTCTTGATTTGGCTGGTTCCTACCAGTAACCAGGCGGTATTCGAGACGGAATTTCGGACCGAATTCACCCAACACCAATATCAGGTAATTCGGTTATGGGAAGAATCCCCAGAAGCTTTACTGGGGAATAGTGCCTTACTGCCACTGGCGGTGTTATGCGCCACGGAGAACCCCACGGAACTCTTGAGTCAAGTGGCTCAGGAAGTGAATAAAATAGAAGAGACAGACCTGCGACAGGAAATTGCAGCCTGCACTCAGATTTTAGCTGGGTTGCGGTTTGACAAACGGTTAATATCCACCATGTTCAGGGAGGAAGTTATGCGAGAATCTGTAGTCTATCAAGATATTCTGCAAAAGGGAGTCGCCCAAGGATTAGCCCGAGGATTAGAGCAGGGCGAAAAACAAGGTGAATTGGCGGTAATTTTCCGACAGCTTCATCGCTTTTGTGGGCCGCTCAATCCAGAGATTGAGTCACGAATTCAGGGACTGGGTAAGCCGCAATTGGAGGAGTTGAGTGAAGCGTTATTAGACTTTACCAACTTGGCGGATTTACAGCAGTGGCTGGACTCTCATTAAAGCCGATTTGGGGCAGTTGAAGGAGTAGGAGTAGGGTGGGCAATGCCCACCTTCTGTTCGGTGGGCAGTGCCCACCCTAC
>NZ_JAFLQW010000520.1 GCF_017313335.1 Phormidium pseudopriestleyi FRX01
TCTTTTAGGGATAGTTGTTTTGATGGTCTAGAGGGATACTTGAATGTCCCGCTGTCGCCCTTTGGGGTAGGCAGGAATCCCCCGGCTTTAGACGTGGTACGGTTCAAAGGGGGATGAGTTCGGGAAAATACTCAAGGATTTGGTCTTCGGTGAGTTCTTCCCCGATCGCCGCTGGTGAAAAGTGGATTTGAATGCCGCGCAGTCGCTTTTGGTAATGCAAGGCGATCGCTGCTTTCAGACCGGCTTGTAAGGCGTACACGTTAGAAAGGTCGGTTTCGAGTTCCGGGACTTCTCCCTCTGCGGCTAAGGTGATCATGACGACTACATTGCGAGTCACCGGAAGGGATAGGGTTTCCTCCGGCGAATCTGCTAACCGGACTTCACTGCCATATCGTGCAGCAGAGTCGGTAAATAGCTCGGTCCAATAGTCTCCAGCTTCCCCTTCATCCCAGACCACATCCCCTTCATTGGCGGCAGATTTCCAATAGTCATCGTACCGCAAGAGACTTTCGGTGATTTCCACCAGGGCCTCCCCGAGGGTTTCCAGGTCTCCATCGCTATCGAGTACGGGTCGGATTCCTTGGTTGAGAACACCGAGCAGGGGGGCCACGTCATTCCCGGCCAGATGGAGAAAGATTCGGGAGACGACGAACCGGGAACGGCCCATCATTTTTTTAAAGCGATCGCGCATAAGTCTCAATTGGCAAATCAACTCAGAACAGTAGTCTTTAAAAACTCGACTCCCTTCCGGGTTTCGGGTTTTTTCTTAAAAATTATATACCCGTTCTATTTTACTGAAAAAACAGAGCGATTAACTATCGAGATAGTAAAATCCATCAATAAACTCCACTAGGTTATTAATGCTGGGTAAGGCAAACTTGGTTGCTTTCATCGTGGTTCCTGTGGCGGTTTTGACCGACCCAGATGGCCCGATTGTACGTTTTCCGAAACTGCCATCATAATAGACTTGCAGACTTTGGTCGCTGGAGTTGGTGAGCAACACTTGGGTGGGGGTTTCAAAAAAGTTGTAGTTGTCGTTGGGTGTGAGGGTAACCGGAGGGATTTGAAGGTCATTAACGGCATGAATGGTTTGACTGAGGGCGGTACTCAGTTGTTTAATTTGTTTAATCGCCTCCATGCTGTGACTGTTAATCGCATAAGCTTGCAGCATTTTCATTAAGGTGATGATATTCTTCTGAGTGGCTATGGCATTTTTAAAGGGGATAATGGCAATATAAGCGGTCGGAAAAATATCGCGATCGCTATCAATTTTAAAAACCAGTTCGGTGCGGCGGTAACCGACATTAATACTGGGAGGATGAGGCATCATTTCCGCTTGACTGGCAATTTGATGGTAAACCTGAGCTAAGGTTTGATTGGCATCATGAGTTAAAGGAGCATCGATGATAATCCGAACCGTTGGGGGGGTTTGATTAAAAAATTTTTTAGCTTCTTCGGCGGAAAAGCGATAGATTTGAGTGCGATCGCCATGAGGACTCAAGTCAACCCACTCGCAAGTAATCCCTTCAGTTTTGAGGTTGTAGCGGGAAACACCGTAGAGTTTTGCGCCGGTTAGAGTCGCGCCACTGAGATCCGCACCCACCCACTCCACCCGGATTAAATTAGATTGGGTCAAATCCGCATGGACGAAACTGGAATTAATCAGATTGGCGTTACTTAAGTCCCCCCCAAGCAAGTTGGCACCGCTGAGTTTTGCCTCACTTAAGTCCACCCAACGCAGATTTGCTCCACTTAAATCGGCCCAACGGAGATTGGCTCCACTGAGATTGGCTCCACTGAGATTGACCCGACTCAGGTTGGCGTGGCGGAGTTCTGCCTCTGTCAGGTCGGCTCCACTGAGTTCGGACCGGCTCAGGTCCGTCCCGCTTAATGTTGCCCGTTCCAAATTCGAGCCGGTCAGATTCGTGCCTCGCATATCTGCTTCACTTAAGTTAGCGCCACTCAAGTTCACTTGTCGGAGTTTGGCCTCTCGTAAATCGGCTCCGCTGAGATTGGCCTCACTTAAGTTGGCCCGACTGAGTTCAGCGCGGACTAATTCGGCGCGAATCAAAGCCGCTTGAATCAACTCGGCTCCGCTGAGGTTAGCGCGGACCAAGTTCGCGACATTGAGGATGGCTCCATTGAGCTTGGCCTTACTGAGATTGGCCCCACTCATGCGAGCCACATTGAGTTTGGCGCCGGTGAGGTCCGCCTCACTGAGATTGGCTCCGCTGAGATTAGCAATACTGAGGGTGGCGTTACTGAAGTTTGCGCCACTGAGATTGGCTCGACTGAGATTAATTTCGGTCAGATCCATCCCCGAAAAGTCTCTTTCTCCTGCTGCATATTTTTTGATAATATCCTCGGCTTGCATAGATGGTATTCCTGTGAAGAAATTGCTGATGGGTTAGTGGAGTAATCGGTCAGGGGAGCCTTGAGGCCAAAATTAGGAAAACAACAAAGATGAAAGAGGGGAGACAATAGAGACGGTCCGAATAGTGATCACCATTGAGAAGATGTTTTATTTCTGGGAGATGGCATTCGAGGAAAAGTGCAAGCCTTTGATAAAATTAACCAGCAAGTTGACTGGGGGTAGAGAAAAATTTGGACTAGAAATAACGGGTCCCGGAGGCACTCCATTATTGCCGAGGGCGATATTCACCAGCCGTTTCCCAAAATGGGGATTGTGATGGACATCTAAGGTGCGATCGCCGGAATTAGTCAACACTGTTTGCGTGGGAGATTGAAAGAACTTTCCCCGTTGCACAATTCGAGAAAAGGTCTGGGAGTTTTTAATTTCCTTGACCTTTTCTTGGGCATTATTGAGTAAACTAGAAATTTCTTCCGATTCAATCATATCCACTAAATGCTCCAGATTCTCTTGGGTCACCCCGGCATCTTTAAAGGGAAGAATCGCCACATAAGCTGTAGAGAACAATAACAAGTCATTGCCGATTTTAAAGCTGAGTTTGGTGCGCCTGGAACTCACTTCAATATTGGGCGGTTCGATTAAGTCAGGATAGCGATGGGCGATTTGATGGTAGGCCAAAGCTAAGGCTAAATGAGCATCTTGGTCGAGGGCCGCATCAATCAGCAGATCCACCGTGGGTAGAGTTTGATGAAAAAAGGTTTCCGAGGTTTCTGGGGTAAAGCGGTAGACTTGAGAGCGATCGCCATTCGGACTCAGATCCAGCCATTCGCAGATAATCCCTTCGGTTTTCAAACCAAACCGAGACACCCCATGCAGTTTGGCTCCGGTTAAGGTTGCACCGGAAATATCCGATCCCGTCCAGTCCACTTGGATCATATTGGCGTAAGTCAAATCCGCGTACACCAAACTCGCATCCAATAAATTGGCATGACTCAAGTCTGCACCTCGGAGGTTAGCGCCGCTCAATTTGGCTCCACTGAGGTCCGCACCGCGCAAGTTAGCCTCACTTAAATCCGCCCAGCGCAAATTAGCCCCAGAAAGGTCTACTCCCATGAGCTTGGTATGAGACAGATCCGCTTGGCGCAACTCACAATTTCTGAGGTTGGCTCCACTGAGGTCCGCACCACTGAGGTTCGTCTCTCTTAAATTGGCCTGTTCCAGATTAGCCCCCATTAAAGAGGCTCCTCTCATGTCCGCTTCACTGACATTGGCGCTGACTAAATAGGCTTGTCGGAGTTTCGCTTCGCGAAGGTTGGCACCATTGAGGTCCGCTTGGGTGAGGTTGGCTCCACTGAGTTCAGCACGCATGAGTTCGGCGCGGATCAACGAGGCTTGAATTAACAGGGTTCCGCGTAGATCCGCCCGAACTAAGTTGGCGACATTGAGGTCGGCTCCATTGAGATTGGCTCCACTGAGGTGAGCGCTGTTGAGTTTCGCAACATTGAGCTTGGCATGGCTGAGATTGGCTCCAGTGAGGTCAGCACCGCTAAGATTGGCAATACTCAGGTTGGACCCACTTAGGTTGACTTCGCTGAGATTAACTTGACTGAGATTGACTTCAGTCAGCATAACTCCAGGAAAGTCTCGGGCACCAGCTACATATTTCTTGATTAGTTCTTCAGCTTCCATCGGGGCACCCTGAGAACAGCGGGACTTGTGCGGTGATAGCACGCTTGCATTACCATCCTAGCGGAAGAGCGATCGCGAGAGGAAAGTCCCCGCTTGTGGTACTGCTAAGTCGTTGGGAATCGTTCCCTGGGTTGAAAACCACGGAAGAAATTGTTTCATGCAATTGCAACAGTCGGGCGATCGCGATCACAAAATCACCAAACGCACCAAGCGGGATAACTCCCACCAGAACACCGGGAGATCGACTCACTCTAACATTTTCTGACCCTCAATCTTCCCAATTGCTCTCCAGGCGATCGACAATTTTCACCCCCACAGGTTATCGGGTCCTCCAACCCTTGAAGGAGGAAAAGATTAGACTGGCGTCACTTCTAAAAAAAGCGCGAATGGCCTGGGAAAGAATCGGGAACGGTGGCACAACTCATCCGTAGGGACCCGTAATTTGAAGTGCCAATTGAGGGATAATTCCCCGTTAGGGGCAGGGCGATCGCCAAGTTGCAACTCGGATGACTTTTAGGAGTTTCCCTCCTCACGGACTGGACCCCTTTGGGTCCCCTCGGGTCTGGAGAATTGCAATGGGATTCTGAAGGAGCCAACTGGGGTCATAATAAGTCGGAAATAGATATTAAGAGAACCGATGAACGTTGGAATTGTTGGTTTGGGTTTAATTGGAGGTTCCTTGGCGTTGGATTTGCGATCGCAGGGTCACCGCATTTTAGGGGTGTCCCGTCGCCTCCAAACTTGCCAAGAAGCTGTAACGCGCCAAATCGTGGATGAGGCAGATGTAGAGATGACTCTGATGGCAAACGCCGAAGTGGTATTTATATGCACTCCGATCGCCGCGATCGCAAGGACAGTAGAACGACTTGTCCCCCATCTCAACCCTACCGCTATCATAACGGATGTGGGTTCCGTGAAAATGCCTGTGGTCGAAGCGGTTACTCCCTTATGGCCGAACTTTGTCCCGGCGCACCCAATGGCGGGGACAGCAGAAAGCGGACTCGATGCAGCAGTGCCTAATTTATTTGTCGGACGTTCTTATGTGATTACCCCCACAGAGCATACCCCCGATGCCGCCGTAGAAATCGTAACCCAGTTGGCTCGCTCGGTGGGGTCCCAGGTCTACCAATGCAGCCCAGAAGACCATGATTGCGCTGTTGCTTGGATTTCTCATTTGCCAGTGTTCGTTTCCGCCAGTTTAATATCCGCCTGTCTGAAGGAACCCGTGGGTCATCGCCTGAAATTGGCCCAACAGCTTGCTAGTAGTGGCTTTCGGGATACCAGCCGAGTCGGTGGAGGCCATCCCGAGTTAGGGGTGATGATGGCGCAGTACAACCGAGGGGAAGTCTTGCGATCGCTCTATGCATATCGGGATCAACTCAACCAGTTCATCGGGGCGATCGAGGCAGAAGACTGGAATGCCTTGACCCAGGCCCTAGAACAGACCCAAAAACATCGTCCGTTCTTTGTGGGAACCCCAGACAGCCAGGAGCATTCGCCCTAACTAGAGGTTAAACCCAGACTGTTCAGGACCCGAGTGCAGTGGAAATTCGAGGTTCTTTCTTTGAGGGAGTTGTCTCAGAATGGCTGAAAATCGGTACAATAGGAAAAAGAAGCTACTAAAAACCGTCGGACGATCCTTCAATCCTTAGTTAAAATCCCCTGACCCACCTAACTTTTGTTCGCCCCCTGTTCAGAATCCGAGCTTTTGTCAATTTCTCGCTACGATATCCCCCCTAGGCGAGGGCGACATTTAATTTGGATTGGTACATTGCGAGCAATATTGACGGGTTTTCAAGCTACAATATCAAATTAAATCGGTAGCTATCAACCCCGAGGTGGAACAGTTCAAATCAAGCCATGCATTATGGAAACAATCGGAACCCCATCCCGGTCCCACCTTCACTTTGGGGAACGGGTGCGATCGCCGGGGCCTTCTCGCTTTGGTGAGAAATACGATTTAGCTTGACGCCCTCAGCCTGGCACCATACCTGTACTCAGGTTGGTGTCGGGATGGATAGGCGGTCAATCGATGGGGTTCAATACCCCGCTCGATTGACAGTTTTCTGCTGCAACTCACGAATGACCTGGCTTTGTTGCCTTTTCTTGATTTTGCAGTAGTTCTTCAAGTGGGCTAACTCTTCATCAGTCCCTCTGAAATTAATTGGGTTTATCGGCTATAATAGTATGATGAGAACAGCATACCAGTACAAACTACGCCCAACAAA
>NZ_JAFLQW010000406.1 GCF_017313335.1 Phormidium pseudopriestleyi FRX01
ATACTCAGCAAGAGTGGTTATATCATCGGTTTGTAGTTGTGCGCCAACAATTTGCAACTCAATGGGACGGACTGCGTTTAAATTTTCTGCTAAATCTGCGACAACTGCCTCGATTAATTCTGGTTCTAAGGGGAAATGCGCACGATCGCTCAAACTCCGAATAATATCCGCTGCATCTGCCGTTGAAAAATTCCCAACTGCATACAGCGTATTCTTACTCAGAATGTCATGATTAATCGCCCCAAATCCAGCCAGGGAATTATACGCCAACAAATAATGGATATAATCCTCTCGCAGCGATAGCAGCACTTTGACAAAAGGAATCTGAAAACAATCACCCAAAAACTCAAAGAATTTTAAGCGCTTTTCCGGTTCCTTACAAATAAAGAAAAACTCTTCAAATTGGTCGAAAATTAGCACCGTTAACAGATGATTCGATTCATTTTGACGCAACTGTTCCAGGACCCTATCTACCGAATCGGGAATAGCCTCAATCTGAATCCCTCGTTGTGCTAGGGCCTCACCCAGTAATTGCCCCAAGGTTTTCGCCCAATCCGTATATAAACGTTGGGAAACGGGTAATATATCCCGATCGCCACTCACCGTTTGTTTTAATGCCGGAAGTAATCCCGCTTGCACCAGGGAACTTTTCCCCACCCCAGATTGCCCGTGGATCACCGTTAGTTTGTATCGGGTACTGCGAATCCGTTCGATTAATCGTTCCACATCTTTTTGTCGTCCCGAGGCAACAATCTCTACGGCGACGCTTCCGGGAGACTCCATTGGCATCGGTTGCGATCGCGCTTGTCGTTGCGGTTCCAACCGTCCCGCGCCTAGAAATGCCCGTAACCCAAACTGCTGCTCAATCGACAGTCTTTCCTGCTTGCGATCAAACGCTTTCACATACTGCGATTGCTCATAGTATAGCGATCGCCACTCCTCCAAAATTTCAATATATAAATGGGGATTATCCTCTGGGTCACCCTTCGCCGCCTCTTCCAGGCGATCGCCTGCTTCCTCTTGTTCCCCGAGTTGCCGCAAACTTCGCGCCAACAGTAGCAAATATAATCCCTGATATTGTTCCTGCTGAGGATCTGGGGCTAAAATTTCCAGTGCTTTTTCTGCTAATTCCTTAGCATGGTCCCACTCCTGCTGGTATAGGGCCACTTGCGCTAAAAATCCATAGTCCCGCGCCAACTGTACCCTATTCCCTAATGTTTCGTGCAATTGAATCGCACTTTGAGCGAGTTGCTGCAAACTGGAATAGTCACTCAACTGCCGTAATACTTCCCCAAGCTGACCGATAAACTGACCCACAAGGTCCGGTCTTCCCGCTTCCTCAAAGCAATCTAAAGCTGATTGAAACGCCTGTCGCGCTTGATTCCAATAACTCTCATCCTGATTACGATCGCGTTCTGACGCCCGAACATAGCACAAACCAATATGATGAAAAACTGCTCCAGCCCGATCTTTCCAGCCTTTTGTATCACTAGCTTGCCAAAATTGTAAACTATCGTGATAGCAATCTAACGCTTCCTCCATGCGATCGCGCATATAAGCATCGCGACCCCACACCAACTGCAAACTAGCTTGTAACTCAGGACTTAGCGGCTGTTTAGCCTTTTCTAAATCCTGCAACGCTAATGTTAGTTCAAACGGATAACGCTTGCCAAAAATCTCCTGATTCGTGACAAATCGCTGATTTCCGGCAGCAAAAATTTCCGCAAACAGGTGATCGTTCTCCTCCTTCAAGGCCCAGAGTAAGTCATCTGGGGCGATCGCAAAGTGAGTCAAACTGGCCCAACTTTCAAAGTCCGGTGCTAACCACGTCAACTTCACCGACACTTCGTCATTGATCCAAAATATGACGGGAAAGGGGCAGTTTTTTCTAAATTCCTCTCGGACTTGGTTCAGGGAAGTGAGTACCGCATCCAAGGCAATCACAGACTCTAACCCGAAGACCATCAAAGCATCTGGGATTTCATCGCCTAGGCGATCGCCTAAAGTTGAATACACCTGTTTGACCGTAGGTTCTAGGACGATTTTCTGAATATTTAAGGAACATTCTTGTTGGAGTTGTTGCACCAGCACATCGCGCAATGTGATATAATTACATCGCACTAGCATCAGCTTAAATTGTCCCTGGGACATTTCAATCGCCCAGATCAGTTCTGCCAACGCCCGCTGATTCTGATTCATGACCTCCGCATCGGATAGTGTCTCACTCATCAGCCTAACTCCTTCGCTTCTGCCAAAATTGGATTAATATCGAACCAAGAGGCTGCCGTATCGCGATATTCATACACGAACATACTGCGGATTAGGGTTTGATATCCATCATCTCCCGCCACCTTTTTCTGTTCCATAACGCGCCGCAGCAGCCCCCACTCTAGATCCGTGACGGCTAAAATTCGTTCGTTCCGATAGGCGGAAATTACATCCTCGATGGTTTGGCGAGTGATCGGCAGTCCCCGTTGTTTTTTAATGCCATCATTGAGCATTCGGAGTAAATTTCGGACATGACCCCCACTCACTTGGCAGAGGCGATCAAGGGTTTCGGGATCTTGAAAGATTAGGGTGATTTTTTCCAGGCGCTGGCGCGGTTCTAAATCTGGGAAAGCTCGGGCGAGGACCATTTGGCGCAGGAGTTCCATTCCCTCAATATTCTCACTGCCATTCGGACATTGAACCGGGACCATCGGCAGCACTTGGGGACGGACAATAAAGCGTTCGATTAGGGTGCCGAAGTCGTTGGAGAAGCGCAACGCTAGGGGCATGGTATAAACCAGGTGGCAGTGCAGCGATCGCAACTGTTCACCGCGATCGACAAAGAGATACTCTTGTTGAGGACGCCCCCAAGGTTTCGGTGTACTATCTACTTTGTCCAGACTATCGACGATCGCCACGAGTCCTTTTTTGCCATGCTGCTTCAGATGGGCGATCGCCGGTTCGAGGATTTCTTTATTAATCGCATCGATAAGCCCATTGGTTTGGGGTTCCAGATATCCTCTTAATTTGCTGCGAAGATCGGGACTTGCTTTGACCTTAGCGGTAATTTTGGCAATCCCCATTGCTACAATGGTAATCCCTTCTTTACCCGCGCTGAATTGATTGCCAAAGGCATCAACTGTCACCCCTTCTTTACTGGCGCTGATTTTATTGCCCAAGGCATCGATCTCTAGTTTGTCAAACTCGATTTCTGTTTGTAATAGTTTGGCTGCGCCTTGCAGAATGCTTTTCAGGCGTTTGGGTTCTTCTAGGGTGAGGCGATCAAGGCTTTCACTGACTCGTTTGGCGATCGCCAGTAAAATATCCCCCACATCAACATCGCCCATTTCCAAGTCTTTAGAGGACTCGAAATAGACCACATGAAACCCTTCTTGTTCTAACTCTGCCTTGAGACGCAGTAATTCCGTGGACTTCCCGCAGCCAATATGTCCCGTAAACAATTGACAGGTGGGTTTTTCTGGGGACCAGAGGGTAATGTTATCCTTTAAATCCTCAATAATTTTGCCCCCGCGCACGGAGGAAAAATCAATATAATATTTCTGATCCAGTTCCGAATTTTCGACAAATAGGGTCTTACTCGGATTTGTCGCATCAAAGAATTGCTTTAAATCAACCATCATAATGCTGGCCCTGTTACTGAGGGATGAAACCCGCCTGATTGGGGGAAGAGGCTAGATGCCTACCTGATGGTTATTTTCAGCCTGATGTCTGAGTCTTCGGGACAGTTTAAAAGAGATTAATTTAAACTGTTTTATTGTTCAGTCTTACTCGATTTAAGCTCAAATTGTCAAGAGCTAAATTAATAAGTTTTAATAAAGATAACCGGGTTAAATGCTGTTATAAAAAGCAGTCTTTAGATAAGGACTCTAGAAAATCCATACAGGGTAAAGATTTTCCAGACGAGTTACCCGAATAACTGCCTGAATGGAATTATGAAGAAGGGGTAAAGCCGGGAAAAAAGTCTCCTCAGCCCTAAAACAGTTAGGGGCCAAAGACTAAGAATTATGGTTTCGCTTGCCACAACTTCCCAGACTCTAGCCCCTAACTTCAGGGTTGAGGGAATTACATTGCTACAGAGAGCAAAATGCAATTACTTCTTACGGGGAACCAGCGCTTCGTAATTCATATTGAAAGTAGAAACGCGGCTGGGGGGATTACCTTTGGCGTTATTCAGGTTACGCGCCATATCCATATAGAGGGAGGGGTCGCCTGCGCGAGCCACCTTGTCTTGGGGAACGTAGCGGCGTACTTGAGTTTGCCAGATGATTTGTGGGAAGCCCAATTGAGAGCGATGGTATTCACCATAACGGGGGGTTTTCAGGTTAAAGGGAGTTTCACCTTTGGCCTGTTGGGGTAGAATCCGACGACGCTGATAGGGAACCGTATTGTACCCAAAGCTGTTCAGGTACTCTTCGCTATCGAGGACAGCACTGATAAAGCCTTCGACACCCTTAGTGGCGATGACGATAGACCATGCAATTTTTTCGCGTTCGTTGTAAACGTCGCGGCCTAAAATGCGCTGGACGCAAATTTCGGCGAAACGGTAGTTGCTGTTGGTCTCGTAATTGAGCCGCACGAACGCATCCGAGGTCGCCAAAGCGCGAATGAAATCACGAACGGTGATTTGACCATATCTCAGTTGAGATTCGGAGAAGGTTTGGCGGTTGCTCTTGAGGATTTGGTGTTCGCTGAAAATTTGGCGGTAGCTGGCCCAAATCACCTCATCCATCTCCGTAGGAGAGGGCAGGTTTTCGGTGGTATAGATTTTGGGTTGCTCATCGCTTCCCACTTCATATCCAGCCACCCGCTGGTTTTGGCTCTTAGGAGCGTACTGTAACAAAGGTAATGCCACGTCAGAATCTCCGTAAGTTCAAATTTTAACTTCTGCTTTCAGTGGCAGATGCAGCGAATTGGCCCTTAAGGTATGGGAACCCCCTAGAAAGACAAATTCGGTCTGTTCTAGGGATGGCTTGAACCCGTAGCGCTCAACGGTCACTGCTACCGACTGACTGCCGATTTCAATAAATAGACATCCTTCAGATTACGGGATGACGGTCAGATCAGTCTCATTTTTCTCACTGAACGCAACAATCTGTAATATTTCGCCACAAAAAGTATTATCCATTACCTCGCCAGAAGGCCAGGGGTTCAGGAGTTGCGTCACAGTGCGGCCAATTTCTTAACATCTGATCCATCCCCCTCTCATCCATCCCCGTAGCATTCGGGGGTTCGAGTCCCAAGCCTAAACACAGATGAGTTAGGACCTCCAGGAGTCGGGCATCATGTCCGGGGGACCTCAAATAGGCATGAGCATATTCATGGACAACAATGCTTAACCAGTCCTGGGGTGCTGTCCGACCGACATCGATGACGATCGCCATCGGATCCACCAGGATATTACAGAGGGCATCAATCCCATATTCTGGGGCGATCGGGGCGGCAAAAATTAAAATCTCCCGCCGTTCCGAAGCCGGAAAACACTGATGGCAGGCTTCCAGATACTCCCGCAGTTCCTGGTTGATGGTTTCGATATGCTCTCCAATCCAGGTACAGATTCGGATCCGCTCGATAATATCTTCCCCGGACCAAATGGTACTGGGGTCGATCGCAATCTGACGCACCGCATTGAGATAATCAGACCCCCGGACCAAGGGGTCGGACATGATCCGGGGGATGGGGGAGCCTTCAAGACTCCCCTGGTCTTCCTTTTGATTACCAGCCGAAGGCGGAATGGAATTCTGGGGTGGTTCTGGCATTCTCGTCGGAGTCAGGGAGGCGATCGCTACTGCTGGGGGCGGATTCGACCTGGATCCGGCTTTCGCTACAGAATGAAGCCGTGCTAAACCCCCCAAACCGCGTGACGGTACTCGTCCGCAGTCGTAAATCCGGACTGGCAAACCAGAAGCGTTCGACGACGCTCATGGTTTCATATTCCGTCACCAGAATCAGACCCTCTTCCTCATCCATTTCATATAAACCCGCCACCGGGACAATTTCGGCATAACCCCGCTCTCTGAGAAGTTTTCCAGCTTTGGGGTTATCCTCTTCCGGCACCAAGGCAAATACTGTGGAGCCAGAGTGATTTTCATCATTCTGGTCCCATTCCATTGAACCCGCCCAGGAGACAAAGGCTCCGCCGATCGCCCGATGGGGATCTATTTGATGTAACTCGCAGATTTCTACAACTTGGGGATGATCTTTGTCTAAAGTTTCCACCAGGATTTCTGAATCTCCTAGTTCCGCTCGTCGGAAAGCAAGGTGATGGGTCGTGCGCTGCGATCGCCACTTCCCTGCACTCCGGCGAAAAAACTCCATTGCGTCCATTAGGCTTATCTCCGTTGGCTGATGTCTGGGCAGTTTTTCCCTTTTATAATAAGACTTACAGGGCTTTGATAAACTTTTGTAGCGAAAATAAATTTTAAAATGTACGTTTTGGACAGTTTGTCAAGCAAACTTAATGATACTTTACAATTAGCGGGACCCAACCAAACGGATTACCCGTCTATTCCTGTAGTAAATAAAAATAACCAACGAAACCACCAGGAGCAAACCAATGGATATGCCAACTAATTTGAGCTTGGAACAAGAGTTTAAACTGCAACTTTTGAAAGAACAAGTCAGGGGACTAACTCAAGAGCAAGCCCAGGAATATTTACTCGAAGTCCTGCGGCAAAATATGGTCAAAGACAATATGTTCAAATACCTGCTCAAAAAGTCAGCGTAATGCAGGGCATCACCGGGAAAAATCCCCTTTTCACAGATGTTCTGACCGTTTCAGCTTCTCATATAGCTTTGCTTTTGTTGGCAACACCCGGGTGATCGTCATTTCAGAATTATTAACCCTTAAATATTGAAAATTTCCCTAGGGAGGTGAGGTTGCACTTCATGATTTTTTCTTCCACACCGCTTGTCCCCAGGCCGTAATTTATCTTGATTTGTCCTGGGTTATGGCATAACCCTTAATCGTTAGCGGATAACGCCTAAAAATAGTGCCTTAACCCATCATTACCAAAATCCACTCGAAAACGGTAAAGCCCCGATGGTAAAATGCCAGAACTTCAGGAACTGTCATAGAAGGGCTGAAAGTGGTTCAAGCACCCGTATCAAAAATTTCCCATCAATCCGCACAAGTGGCCGAGAATGACGCCGTAGTCGGGATAACCGAAACCCTGCGGGAGTCTCTCAAGCAACTGGCCGATCTCATTATTGCTGGGCATCGCCTCACCCGAGAAGAAGCGATCGCCCTGACTCAAATTGAAGGTCAAGACTCCATCCTGCTGCTGTGCGAAGCTGCCAATGCAGTCCGCGAAGCCTGCTGCGGCAATACCGTCGATTTATGTAGCATCATCAACGTCAAATCCGGCAATTGCTCAGAAAACTGTGGCTTTTGCTCCCAATCCGTGCATCATCCCGGCACAGATTCGCCCATTTACGGACTCAAACCCCGGGACGAAATTCTCGCCCAAGCTAAAGCTGCCGAATCCGCTGGTGCCAGCCGGTTTTGCCTAGTTTCCCAAGGCAGAGGACCCAAATACAGCAGTCCCAAATCCCAAGAATTTGAAGAAATCCTGGCAACGGTACGCCAGATTATTGACGAGACCAACGTCAAACCCTGCTGTGCCTTGGGGGAAGTGACTCCAGAACAAGCTAAAGCCTTAGCAGAAGCAGGAGTTACGCGGTATAACCATAACCTAGAGTCATCGGAAAACTTTTACCCATCCATTGTCACCACCCATACTTGGGGCGATCGCGTCGCCACCATCAAAAATCTCAAAGCCGCAGGCATCCAAGCCTGTAGCGGAGGGATTATTGGCTTGGGAGAAAGCTGGGAAGACCGGATTGATTTAGCCTTAGCCGCGCGGGAATTGGAAGTTGAATCCGTCCCCCTGAACCTGCTCAATCCCCGGTCCGACACGCCTTTGGGCGATCGGCCCAAACTTGATGCTTACGAAGCCTTAAAAGCGATCGCCATCTTCCGTCTCATCCTCCCCGAGCAAATTATTCGCTATGCTGGAGGACGAGAATCCGTCATGGGCGAACTCCAACATTTAGGACTCAAAGCCGGCATCAACGCCATGTTAATCGGTCACTACCTGACCACCCTGGGTCAACCCCCCGACCAAGACCGTGCCATGCTTGAACAACTCGGACTTCAAGGCAATGAAGCCCCAGTCCCCAGAGGAAAGACGGACGGTTAAATCGTCTTCTTTTAACCCGACCCTGTGTCTTGGGGTGGATGGGGTGGATGGGGTGGAACGACTAAAGTCGTGACACCGAACCTCTCCCCCATCTCCTTACAAGAGTAAGTTTTTTACGTTTATGGTGATTCGCCTTACGATTAACTTCAGCGACGGTTCCCGGACCTTGGCAAGGTCCGGG
>NZ_JAFLQW010000250.1 GCF_017313335.1 Phormidium pseudopriestleyi FRX01
AATAGCTTAGGTAAAATTTTGGATTGGTTCCCCAGCTTTGCGGCAGAGGTCCTGCGGCGCAGTTGTGAACCTGTCATCTTTTTCCCCTCCCGGCGGTAACAGCCTTGAGTGATTCAGTTGAGTTACTCCCCCAGTCGAGTCAGGGTAGCTTCCATTGCACTGGTTAAGTAGTGGCCTACTAAAATGCCGCTTGAGTGGTAGTAGGTGTTGTGATTGAGGCGATGCAAGGTTTCAAACCCACTGCGTCGCTTTTTTTCATCCCCGAGAACCCAATAGCGCTGGATAATCGTTTCCGGCGCGATCCATCCTTCGCCCTCCACTCGTCCGAGTTCGCTATGTTGGAGGACAAAGGTGTATTGGCGGTCCCCTACGTCAAAATGTCCCCGATATTGCAGGGTAATTTCTGAGCGATCGCTTCCGGGAAACGTCAGCTTGGTCACCATGTTAAACCAATCTTCGCGAGTCCATGCGACTAAAATTTTCCCGGTGACGGGAATGGTGGGAACATGGCGTTCTAACCAAGTGCCTTCAAGGGTCCAGCGACCCGGTTGCAGTAAAAATATATGATTCACGGCACCATATCCTTGCTTGAATTGCAGTCTGCCCCTATAGCATTTATATGCTACCAGGTTTTATGGGGCGGAGTTTTTATGAGAGAGAAAAATTTTGGGAATTTTTAGCAGAAAACGAGAAGAAGACCGGATATAAATAATTATGAGGAATGTTTGATTTTATAATTGACTCATTTTTTGAGGATAAGCCCTATAAATTATCTTTACTTTTAGAGGGAAATTCGTAGATGCTCTTAGGACATCGATACAGTATTCAATTCCCGGAACCAAGAAACTGGACTTGTAGCCCAAATATCCTGCAAAAACAAGAGAGCTTGCGCGCGATGCAAAGCCTACGGCATAGCTAACGCTGTGCGAAACCCCCTATGTTAGCAGGTTTTGAGAGATTTGCAAGTTTATTTAGGGTTGCTATAAATCGGTTTATTATTTATTTCTTATGTAAAAAATAAACAAGTAACTTGACTGATATCGGATGAATTCGGGCTTGATTTATGATGGGCATCACCCCGGTGAAACTTTATGGATTATCGATTAGTTTGGCTCTAAAATTTCATAAAATAGGAGTGTGAATTTCTCCCAAAAGGGCGGGGACTTTAGCGCCAGTACATTTAGGTAGATTGCCGGGAATTCCTTGTTGACGCCAATAGGCTAACACGGCAAAGGCGATCGCCTCTTTAAAATCTGCATTCACCCCCATGTCATCAGTGGTTAAAACCGCCACAGATTGACCATAGATTTCCTGCAAGCGGGTTTGTAACCGTTGTTTTAAATAACTGTTGCGACTGCCACCGCCACATAACAGGACCCGACTGGGGGGGACGGGTAAAAAAGAGCGATAGTTGATGGCGATCGCCTCAACAGTAAGTTCCGTCAGAGTCGCCAGCAAATCCTCGGGACTCAGGGAGTAGGGTTCAGCATCGGATAAACAATCCCGAAAATAGTCCCATCCAAATAATTCTCGTCCCGTAGACTTGGGGGGCGGTTCATGGAAAAATGGATGTTGAAGCCAATGCTCCAGTAAAGGTTGGCAGGGGACACCAGTGGCAGCCCAAGCCCCATCGCGGTCGTAGGTAGCTTCCCCATTGGTGAGGTATTCAACGGCTAAATCGATGAGGCTATTCCCGGGACCCGTATCCCATCCCAGCATCTGGGAAGAATCAGAACCCCTAGAGGGAGAATTCTCTTGTGGGGGAATAAATGCCACATTGCCGATGCCGCCAATATTTTGAACACATTGATAATGGTGGCGATCGCCGAGGGTGTAGAGGTCCACTTTGGGAACCAGGGGCGCACCTTGTCCTCCTGCGGCGATATCCCCTGCCCTAAAATTGGTGATGGTGGGAATTCCCGTGAGTTGGGCAATCACTGCACCTCGTCCTAATTGCAGACTATACCCGAGTTGTTTTGTCTGAGGGGGACGATGGTAAACGGTTTGTCCGTGAGAACCGATTAAGTCTACCGGGTTGTCCCCTTGTAGGGTTAAGGCAGCATGGGCAAAAGTTTGGGCGATCGCATCATCAAGTTCGGCAAATTCCGCCATTGATACCGAATCCCCAGCACAAACCGCTAAAATTTTTTGTCGCAGGGGTTCGGGATAGGGATAGGTTGTGCCTGCTATCCAATCCACCTGGAGATCCGATTCAGTTCCGGAGATCTCCACCATCGCCGCATCAATGCCATCGACGGAAGTGCCACTAATTAAGCCAATTACTCGGGTCATGAGTTCGGTGAGTTTGCCAATGGTGTTAATCTTACAACCAATGCGATCGTGATGAGGCACATTCTTGTGGAGTGTGTTCGGGAAGGGGATGAGGAGAGGAGTGCAAGCATCTTGCTCGCTATTATCCCAAGCGAGCAAGATGCTCGCACTCCTGATCGCTATGTTGAATAATGGGTGTTTCTAGGGGATTTTTTACCTTTCATTACTTGTCCTGAATGGGCTGTTATTTTAAGCCGAGAACCTTGATTTTATCCTTTTTGCCTTGGAGGGCTTTTAACTGGCGACGGTGACGAGATTTGCCGTTGATGAGGTTTTTAAGGAAATTTTGGAATCCATCAACGTAGGTAAATAAGACGGGGACGACGATTAAGGTTAAGAGGGTGGAGGTGGAAAATCCGCCAATGACGGCGATCGCCATTGGAGAACGGACTTCGCCTCCTGCCCCAATTTCCAGGGCGATCGGCATCATTCCGGCGATCGTAGAAAGGGCAGTCATGAAAATCGGTCGTAATCGGGAGACTCCCGCTTCTATAATGGCTGGAACTTGTCGCATTCCTTGTTGTTGATTGGCGAGGGTACAATCGACTAACAGGATGGCATTTTTGGTGACTAATCCCATCAGCATGACAATTCCAATTAGGGCAAATAGTCCTAATTCCTTTTGGGTAACCATTAGTCCGAGAAGTGCGCCACCAATGGATAGGGGGAGAGCAGCCATAATGGTCACTGGATGCAAGAAATTGTTATACAAGAGGACTAAAATGGCAAAAATCGAGAGAACAGCTAGTCCTAATGCCCCCAGGAAGCGCCCGAAAATTTCTTGCATAATTTTGGCATCTCCCGAGGATTGTTGTTCAACTCCGGGAGGGAGTGTCATTCCCGGGAGTGCTTCGACTTGTGCGAGAGCATCGCCCAGGGAAATCCCTTGTAAATTGGCTTCAATGGAGACTTGACGGGCGCGATCGAAGCGGTCAATTTGGGCGGGACCACTGCCGAGGACGATGTTAGCAACCGCCGATAAGGGGACTAAGCGTCCGGATTGGCTGGGAATTTCCAGATTACCGATCGCCTTGAGGTCATTGCGATAGCTTTGTGATAACCAGACTCGGATGGGAATTTGGCGATCGCTTAACTCAAATTTCGCCAAATTTGCCTCATTATCCCCGAGAGTTGCCAGAGATGCCGTCCGGGCGATCGCCTGGACCGATACTCCCAAATCCGCTGCCCGTTTGGGGTCTGGTTTAATCAAAATCTCCGGTTTCACCACCGAAGCACTAGAGGACACCTCTACCACTCCAGGGAGTTCGCGTATCTGTCGTTCTAAAGTATCCGCCGCCTCTTGCAAAGCCGTCGGATTCTCACTTTTTAGCACAATTGATAAATCTTTGCTACTTCCCCCCGCCCCGGCAGACTGGAAACTAATTCTTGCCCCAGGAACTTTGATAAACTCTTCTCGCATTTGTTGCTCAAAAACTTGTTGAGAAACCTCCCGTTCCTTCTTGGGTAACAAATTTATATACAATGTTGCTGTATTCAGTTCCCGAGAGGCACCGCCACTGCCCACAGTTGCCAGCACACTTTCCACTGCCGGATGTTGTTGTAACAGTGCGAGGGTGCGTTGGGCAGTGCGATCGCTCTCCCGCAGGGTAGAACCCGGAGGCAGTTCCAAATTGACCGTACTCAACCCCGTATCCCCACTATTAAACAAACCCGTAGGAATATACGGCACTAACTGTAAACTGCCAATAAAGAAAGCAAACGCAATTAACAACGTAATCACCCGATGTTTCAGCGCCCAAGTGAGAGCCGTGCGATAGGGCGTAATTTTTCGACGGGGGGAGTTAGGCATTTCCTCCGTTGCCGTTCCCATCCGGTTCTTCTTACTTCTCCGTTTTTGCCCCGAAGAGTGCTTGTCTTTGAGCAAATAAGCACTTAACATCGGCGTTATTGTGGTTGCCACCAAGGTTGAAAACAGGGTAGAAACTGAAACCGTCACCCCAAAGGGTTGGAAAAACTGACCGGGAATTCCTCCCATAAATGCCACTGGCAAAAACACCGCCACAATGGTTGCTGTCGTGGCTAACACCGCTAACCCAATTTCTTGAGCCGCATCCATTGCCGCTTGATAGGGTCTTTTCCCCATTTTTAAATGTTGGTCGATATTTTCAATCATGCAGATTGCATCATCGACTAAATTTCCCACTGCCAGAGATAGCGCCAACAACGTCATCCCATTCAGGGTGTAATTCAGGATTTCCATTACCATAAAGGTGGGAATAATGGATAGGGGTAAAGCAACCGCAGTAATCAACGTGGCACGCCAATCCCATAAGAATAAACCGACCACACCAACCGTTAGTAAACAGCCCATCACCAAGGCATCAATTGAGGCTTGATAGGAGTCACGAATCTCATTGGCGCGGGTAAAAATCAGTTCAAACTCGATATCATCCGGTAGGGTTTGTTGCAGTTCCTGGATGCTTTGGCGGACCCCTTCCTCTACGGTAACCAGGGTACTGCCGGTACTCCGCAACACCGAAAAGGCCACCACTGGGGTGGCAATTTCTCCGGAGTTGGTTGCTTGAGGTTGGGAATTGGCACTCTCTTGGGTGGACCAGAATCGGGCGCTTTGTTGGGGTTCGGCGAATCCATCAATGACGTTAGCGACACTTTCCAAGGGAACCGCTTCCCCGGAAGGGAGGACAATACGGTTCTGGCGCAACGCTTCGACGGTTTGAGCTGAACCGAGGGTGCGAATGGTGTTTTCACTGCCGCCAACTTGGGAACGACCCCCGGGAAGGTTGATATTTAAGCTGCGAATTTGGTCGTTGATTTGGGTAGCAGTAATCCCCAGGGCTTTGATGCGAACTGGGTCGAGTTCGATGAGGATTTCGCGGTCCACGCCCCCAATCCGATTGATTTGAGCCACTCCAGGAACGGCGAGGATGGCGCGGGCAATGGGGCGATCGACTAAATCGCTCAATTCTTCCACACTCCGGCGATCGGACCGGAGGGCGTAGGTGAGAATTGGCCCCCCGGCAAAGTCGAGGCGGCTGACGATGGGGTCGTTAATATCTGCGGGTAAGTCTTGGCGAATTTGGGAAATCGCATTCCGAACGTCGTTGGTGGCGCGATCGCTATCGGTTCCCAAGATGAAGCTAATGATAGTCGTGGATATCCCATCGGTGACGGTGGAGTTCAGTTCATCAATATTCCCTAACCCGGCAACGGCATCTTCAACTTTTCGGGTAACCTGAGTTTCGAGTTCCGTCGGTCCTGCACCGGTTTGGGTGACGGTAATACTCACGATGGGAATATCAATGTTGGGATTTTCATCAATACCCAACTGACCAAAGCTCATCCAGCCCACCACTGTCAATATTAGAAACATGACTAAGGTGGGAACGGGGCTTTTGATAGACCAAGTGGAGATGTGAAAAGACATGAGCCGATCTAGGGTGTAGTTTGAGGATGGGGCAGATGAGGCAGATGGGGGCTTACAACAGTAGTTTTTTTTACGAACGGTCCCCGGACCTTGGCAAGGTCCGGGTTAGGGTGGGGTCCTCTTGAAGCGCGATCGCACGTCAAGTCAAGAGAAATGAGT
>NZ_JAFLQW010000178.1 GCF_017313335.1 Phormidium pseudopriestleyi FRX01
CCTGCGCGCTTATGACTTCGTGTCTCAGGAACTGCGGGCTGCGGAAGACCCGGAATTTGAAACCTTCTACACCAAGAATATTCTTCTGAATGAAGGGATTCGGGCTTGGATGGCTCCGGTTGACCAGCCTCACGAAAACTTCGAGTTCCCCGAAGAGGTTCTACCTCGCGGTAACGCTTTGTAGAAATCTGTTGAACCCAACTGAGTTTTTAGCTAAATTCAGTCAAAACCCCTACCATATGGTAGGGGTTTTGTGTTAAATAGCCGGGGTCACTCCCCCTAGACCGCTTCATCCGGGCTTTTCCGACGAGTTTGGACAACCGCGCAGTCCCCGAAAAAAAATTAGCCAGATAAAAAAGAGCAGGGTTGGGAAATTTTCAATTTCTTGTGTTATGCTAGGTGACATAAAGCTTATAGAAATAAAACCCGCTTAGGGTAACAGGAGGTGATGCCTATGCCAGATAGTAGTAAATCCATGGGTCATCAGATTGGAGTAAATCGGCTGTGGGCCGGGGCTGTTCTCTAACAACTCGCTTTAGTCCCTTTGGGATTAAAGATAATCCTTGAGAACTAGGCTGGTTGGGAGTTCCTCCCGGCAGTCAGGTTCCAATCTGAAGACCAACTAGACCGCTTTCACCCTCAGCGTCATAGTGAAAACTAAGCGCACCCGGTGAGAGCGGATAGTTTTTTTTAACCCTCTTATTATTGAATTATTGAAGTCAACAAGGAGAATCAGATGGCTCAGTTATTAACAGAAACGGAGATTCAGGATCGGTTGATTCAACTTGGGGGATGGACCCGAGACGGAAAAATATTGCACTGTGAAAGAAAATTCAAAGATTTTATCGAGGCGATCGCCTTTGTTAATCAATTGGTTGACCCAGCCGAAACCTCCGGACATCACCCGGACCTGGAAATTTCTTATAACAAAGTCACTATTAGCTTAACGACTCATGATGCTGGGGGCTTAACCGAAAAAGACTTTCAGATGGCCCAGACCATCTCCGAGTTGAAATAAGTTTCCCTCCCTCAGAAAGTGGGTTGAGACGGATTAAATTCTCATAACAAAATTTTTGTGATAAAATTTGCCCATCAGTCAACTACAGATGTAGCATCAGCGCACTCTGGAGTTGTTATAAGTAGGGGTAACGAATTGATGCGATTCTCGACTCCGTAAGGGCTTGCTTTGGGAGCCACAACAGGTCCATCTTTAGGAGACCTCAAGTTTAGCCCCCTAAAAAGGCAGGGCTCAACTCAGAGAAAACCTTGCTGGCACAGGCAGGAGCAATCCTCGGTCTCCCAAAAAGCGGGTCCTTTTTTTGGAGATTCCCCCAAGTAAACGGCTTAACCTGAACCTCGAACTACAGGTGCTAAATCGCGATCGCTTTCAAGAGTGATCAAGACTGAATTGGTCAGAAGCTGACGGGAAATGGGATTCCTCATCCGAGTGAAATTATTTCCACAGGTAGACCGTTATTGTTAAGGGCCTCTCGATTGCAGCATAAGATTGACGGGGAATCAATGGCATAGAGCCGCCTTTCCTCCCTGGTTTAAAGAGCTAGGACTTCCAGGCATCCGGTACTTTCAGGTGAATTCAGGTAAAGCTGTGAACAGCGATCGGACAGTAAAGCATCACTCGCTAGGGGTCTTGAATACCCCGGAATTAAGCAACGAATATGTAACGAGAGCTGAATTAGTAGAAGAGCTATTAGATATTGGCGCAGCGCTTTCGAGTACATATTCCTTGGGAGAGTTGTTGAGCCTAATTTTAACCAAGAGCCGAGAACTGACCTGTAGCGATGCAGGGAGCGTTTACTTGGTCGATCACAACGATGAAGAAGTCCCAAAGTTGTTGTTTAAGGTAGCACAGAACGATTCTCTGCCTCAAGTTTCATTTCAGGAATTCGCCATACCCCTGACGCCTAAAAGTTTGGCCGGTTATGTGGCCCTCACTGGAGAGAGCCTAAATCTGCCCGATGCATACGCCTTGCCACCTACGGTCCCTTATCAGCTAGAGCGCAGTGTAGATCGAGATATTGACTACTCGACTCGTTCGGTCCTGGTGCTACCCATGCAAAACCGTCAGGGGGAAATGATCGGCGTGCTACAACTGATTAATCGCAAGACTCAGGCAGATGTGGTAGTCACCCCAGAAAACGTGACCGAAGTCACCCAGCCTTACTCAGAATGGGAAGAGCGAATCGTCAGAAGTTTGGCATCCCAAGCAGCGATCTCCATCGAACGGAATCATCTGCAAGAAAGTATTGAAAATTTGTTCGAGGGTTTTGTGAAGGCATCGGTGCAAGTCATTGAAGCACGGGATCCTTGTACCTTTGGACATTCTGAGCGGGTAGCCGAACTGACCGTTCGCCTCAGTCAAGAGGCCAATACGGTGAAAACTGGACCCATACGAGATGTCAAGTTTAGCGTTCGTCAAATCCAAGAAGTGCGCTACGCCGCTTTATTGCATGATTTTGGTAAAGTTGGGGTCCCTGAAGCAATTTTAGTTAAGCAGAAAAAGCTCTATCCATCACAACTAGAGGTGATTCGCCATCGGTTTGCCTTAGCAGAGCGAACGATGGAAATGGAATGCGCCCAAAATAAGTTTAGGTATTTGATTGAGCATCCCTCGCACCTTCATCGCGACTCCGAAAACGCCTGTTCTCATTGTCAGGAGTTGCAGGAACTCGACCGTGAACTCCAGGAGAAGATAGCGCAACTGAATAATTACTGGAAGCTCTTGTTAGAGGCCAATGAACCGCGCATACTCGCGGAAGAACCCCTCGCTCGCCTCCGAGAACTTTCTCAACAGATTTATAGAGATGTGGATGGTCAATTAAAGCCCTTGATCGACGCCGACGAAATCACTCAATTGCTGATTCCGAAGGGGAATTTGACCCCAGAAGAACGCTTGTCTATTGAATATCATGTGACCCATACCTATGAGTTTTTGAAGCGCATTCCCTGGACCCGGGATCTCAAAGATGTGCCGAAGATCGCTTTCGGCCATCATGAAAAGATTGATGGATCGGGGTACCCAAGGGGATTGAAAGGAAATGAAATTCCGATCCAGGCCCAGATTATGACCATTGCCGATATTTATGATGCGCTCACCGCAGGCGATCGCCCCTACAAGAGAGGATTACCTGTAGAATCGGCCCTCAGAATTCTCCGAGAAGAAGCTATTCATAATAAAATCAACGCCGACCTGTTGGAATTATTCGAGCATCGTCAAGTTTTTTCAGTCCTGGGCCACTCTCAAGAGGTGGTCACCCTCGAAAGCGCTTAATCACGACAACAGCATCACAGCTAATGGCAATCAGCCAGATTAAAACCTTTTGATTCAGGCGATCGGGGAACTCAAAAATATTAACTTCAGTCATCCCTGGGAGCCTATTGCGTCAAATCGAGCATCGGCTGGCCCTGAACCGAAAATTTTAACTAAACATACGGTTTATTTGCCCTTGAAGTAGAAAAAAAAACACCATAGAACTGGACCGTTCAAGGGTTACCATCGTTCGCAAGAAACAACACAGACTTGCAAATCTCCGGTTCCAATCGAAGTAAATCTGTTAATCTATAACAGAAGTAAGCAGCCACTATCTCGCTGACTATAGCGCGTCTAAATGAATTTGCGAATGGACCCTCACCCCCAACCCCTCTCCCAAAGAGGGAGAGGGGAGCCGATCCAGGTGTCAAACTGATTTAGACTGGCTATATATAATGAATCGAGAGTTTGTCAGAAGCAATAGGCCCTCCAGCCAACTCTCGACAGCCTGCTTGATCAGGTTACGAAAAACCTGGACAGAAAACCGAGCCGTCGGATTGAGGGTTTTACATCCTCATCCTTAATCGGGCTAGTTTTTCCATCCGGGACATCAATGATTGGAGGGGATGCCTCTGGTTCTAGGGTCTGCCGTAACATCCCCACCCTAGGTCGTGGGGACCTATAACTGTTCCGGCTAAAAATCTATATCGGTGCAGTTGAGAAGTGGATATAACCCGTCAAGGGGTTAAGAGCTATTTCGTAGCTCTATCTTTCATTCTTTTGGCTTGTTATCTCCTGTCTGAAAGATTTAGGAGAGACGTAAGTCAAATCGTTTAGATAATTAAAGGTGTGAGGAGAAGAGGGAAAATGTCTAAAGTATTGTGGAATTCTCTGTTGGTTAGTCCAGCAGTTTTAACGTCAGCGTTAGTTGGAGCGGCCTTAGCGTCCGTGGTGGGCGCACCGTCCGCGATCGCCTCGGAAACCCAAACCGAGTCTATGCCAGTAGCTCAGGCGAACGAATTGGCCGCACCCACTGCATTTTCAGCAGGGGGATTTAACCTAATCGCCCAAGTTCAACAAGACCCACCGTCGGCCACAGAAACCGCCAACGTTTTACAACAACTCAATCAATACAGCCGTGAAGGGGGTGGCACAAACAACATCGCCCAAGTCACCTCCGTGTCTCAACTACGGGACGTGCAGCCCACTGACTGGGCTTTCCAAGCACTCCAATCCCTAGTTGAGCGCTATCGCTGTATCGCGGGTTATCCCGATGGAACCTTCCGTGGGAACCGAGCGCTAACTCGTTATGAATTTGCTGCCGGTTTAAACGCCTGTTTAGAGCGCATCAACGAAATTATTGCCGCCCAGCTCGAAGGCATTCTGAACAGAGACGATTTGTTAACCCTCCAACGGTTAACTGAAGAGTTTGCTGCAGAACTGGCAACCTTGCGCGGTCGGGTAGATGCCCTTGAAGTGCGCGTCGCCGAAATCGAATCCAATCAATTCTCCACCACCACCAAACTCTTTGGTGAATCTATCTTCGCCTTATCCTTGGCCGAAGGTGGAAACAGTGTCGGTGCCGAAACCGATAGCGGTGTTCAATTTGGGACCCGCACTCGGTTGAACTTCGATACCAGCTTCACAGGCCGAGATCTACTCAGAACTCGACTCCAAATCAACAATCTCGATGCCTTCTCTGGCACCAACACCTTTACCCCCGAAGGGGATCTGAAATTTGGGGTTGACCCTTATCAAGCTGGAGATACCACGGTCCGCTTAGACACCTTGTTATATAGCACGACTGTTGGCCCCGCCAATGTCGTCTTTATGGCAAATGCTGGGGCAGCAGATGACTTCGCCAGCACCATCACCCCCCTCGACGGCGATGGTGGCAGCGGTGCTCTATCTCGGTTCGGGACCCGCGCTCCGATTTACAACTTGGTTCGGGGTGCTGGGATTGGTTTGACCTTCGATGCAGGCCCTGCTGAAGTTAGCCTCGGCTACTTAGCAGAAAATGCCTCGACTCCCACCCGTCGCAACGGGCTGACCAATGGCCCTTACGGAGCCTTAGCCCAATTGGTGTTTAAACCCGTTACTGGTCTGCAACTAGGTCTGACTTATGTCAACGCCTATCGCACCGATATGCAGACAGGTAGCCAGTTGGCTACCCCTGTATCTTCTCTAGCCCCACCGGATGGCTTAACCACCATCAGCAACGCTTATGGCGTTCAACTGGGCTATGATACCGGGGCTTTTGCTTTCGGAGGCTGGGCCGGTTACACCAACGCTCGCATCCTCGACCAAGGTCTCAAAGGCGACCTGGGTATCTGGAACTGGGCCGTTAACTTAGCGGTTAACGCCGGACCTCCGGGCAGCCAATTTGGTCTGATTGTGGGTATGGAACCCCAGGTGAACTCGGACGATTTTAATGGGGCGCTAGAAGATCCTGATCGTTCTCTTCATGTTGAAGGTTTCTATCAATATCAGCTGACGGAGAATATTGCTATTACTCCGGGCTTTATCTGGTTGACGGCTCCAGATCATAACGATCTTAACGATGACGTGGTAATTGGAACCATCCGCACCACTTTCCGATTCTAAGACTAGCAATTGGGATGAACCCACTGGCTCAACCTAGGGAGTTCAATTCTGGATGCTACCTTGGTCTTAAGCTTTTGAAAACTAGGTAGCATCTCAATTTTGAAAAGAGACCTAACCCCCCAGCCCCCTTCCCTTCAAGGGAAGGGGGAGAAAGATGTCAATTTCCCCCTCCCCTTGCAGGGGAGGGGGGCAGGGGGGAGAGGTCAGATCGGTTTTTAGGCAAAATTGAGATGCTCCCTTGAAAACTAGGTAGCACAGATATTTAAACCCCCCTAATTAATTAGGGGGGTTTCTTTTTAATCGGTTTGACTAGAGAAAATTCGATGGATTTCTACCCTGGTTATCCAGTTTGGTTATAACTGGAAGACTGACATCCTTGCGTTGAGTGTAGCTTTCAAAGGGTTCTACAACATAGAGGATTTTTGCCTTAGACTGTGGTTTCTTTTCACAGAGTGCGAGTTGTATTGCAATGCATGATGGGGTAGCTGGGGACAGCGCGATCGCCTGTGAACCTCCCGAAGGTTTCCCTAATAGGAGACGGGTTAGAAGTTGTTGTGACAAAGCAAACGGCTAAAAAATACGTTAATCTTTTCCCCACTTTGTCTTTTGTATAATTGGCAAGTCATCCGCATTAATCACTCAATTAACTGGATATTTTTAAGGATACTATACCGAGTCTTAATGATTTAGACAATTCTTCTAGGTCTGACATCCCCATGCTGTAATTGCAATTCATAAATTGCCAGTAAACATAACATTTCGATGCAATTCTTAACGAGTAGTCTGGTTGACGAAATCATGTTTTAATTCAGTCAATTTTATTTTAAACTTTAACAAATATATCGATCCAATCTTCAAGCCCGGTATTAGCAAAATTTATAAGTCAACTTATGGGATAGGCAAAATTCAGGTTATAATCCACAAGCAGGGCGAACTTTACCCATCGACCTACCTCATAACGCTACTTGTCGGAAGGGAAAAAACAAAGAGTAATTGGTAACAAATGCTACCAGGGAGAATTAATAGATAAAAGTTCTTGACCGAACTACAGTTTTAAGCCATGATAAAGGCACTAACAACATGGGTAGACTAGCGCCCTAATTTGCGAGGTGATTGATGTCAAAACTCCCCTGGTGACTTAGCCGGGTAAGGGAGAAAACCCCATATCCATCCTGGGCAAAGTAAACTTTTGTCCGCAAATTGGAGGAAAGCCGGTATAATCACTCTGCTGTGGGTTTTGATTTCCCCAATGTAGTCCAGGGGAAAGTATTCCATCGAACTCTAAATTGGTGTGAGGAGAAGAGGGAAAATGTCTAAAGTATTGTGGAATTCGCTGTTGGTCAGTCCAGCAGTATTAGCTTCGGCGTTAGTTGGAGCGGCTTTAGGGTCCGGAGTAGCTGCATCTGAGGCGATCGCCTCGGAAATCCCAGCCGACTGGATGCCAACGGCTCAGGCGAATGAATTCGCCAAACCTAGTGAATTTTCGGCAAATGGAGTTGATATAAGCGGGGCGATCGCCCAAGTCCAAGAGGACGCACCGTCGGCCACAGAAACGGCCAACATCTTACAACAACTTACGGAATACGGTACTGAAGCGGATAGCAGCCTGCTTACCCAAGTCACCTCCGTCTCTCAATTACGGGACGTACAACCCACGGACTGGGCGTTCCAAGCACTCCAATCCCTGGTTGAGCGCTATCGCTGTATCGCCGGTTATCCCGATGGGACCTTTCGTGGGAACCGGGCGCTGACTCGTTATGAATTTGCTGCCGGTTTAAACGCCTGTTTAGAGCGCATCAACGAAATCATTGCCGCTCAAATCGAAGGGGTGCTAGGCAGAGACGACCTGATCACCCTGCAACGGTTAGTTGAGGAATTTGGTGCTGAACTGGCCACCTTACGGGGTCGGGTGGACGCCCTGGAAGTGCGCGTCACCGAACTTGAAGCCAATCAGTTCTCCACCACCACCAAACTCTTTGGTGAATCCATCTTTGCCTTATCTTTGGCAGAAGGGGGAAATAGCGTCGGAGGCGAAACCGACAGTGGCGTTCAATTTGGAACCCGCACTCGTTTGGCATTTGTGACCAGCTTTACCGGCAATGACTTCCTGTATACCCGACTCCAAATCAATAATCTCGATGCCTTTTCCGGAACGAATACCTTCACCCCGGAAGGCGACCTCAAGTTTGGAGTTGGCCCTTACGCTTCGGGCAGCACCAACGTCGAACTCGATTGGTTAGCCTATGAAACCACTGTTGGCAACGCCCGCGTTGTCTTTCTTCCTGTAGGCGGTATTGTGCCTGACTTTGCCAGCACCATCACCCCCTTGGATGGAGATGGTGGCAGCGGTGCGTTGTCTCGGTTCGGGACCCGCGCTCCCATTTACAACATGGTTGAAGGCTCAGGGATTGGCTTGAATTTTGATGCAGGTCCCGCAGAAGTCAGCTTGGGGTATTTAGCTCGAAATGCTGGAACTCCGACCCGTCGCAACGGGCTATTTGATGGTGCTTATGGAGCCTTAGCCCAAGTGGTCTTTAAGCCAGTTACCGGGTTGCAACTGGGTCTGACTTATGTCAATGCCTATCGTACTGATATGGTTACAGGTAGCCAGCTTGCTACTCCCGTGAGTTCCCTGGCACCACCGGATGGGTTAACCACCATCAGCAACGCTTATGGTGTGCAACTTGGTTATGATACGGGAACCTTTGCCTTCGGAGGTTGGGCTGGTTACACCAATGCTCGCATCCTCGACCAAGGTCTCAAAGGCGACCTGGGTATCTGGAACTGGGCCGTTAACTTAGCGGTTAATGCTGGACCTCCGGGTAGCCAATTTGGGCTAGTCGTAGGTATGGAACCCCAGGTCAGCACAGATGATTTTAATGGAGCGCTTGAAGACCCCGATCGTTCTTTACACGTTGAAGGGTTTTACCAATATCAGCTAACGGAGAATATTGCCATTACTCCGGGCTTTATCTGGTTGACGGCTCCGGATCACAACGATCTCAACGATGACGTGGTAATTGGAACCATCCGTACCACCTTCAGATTCTAAAATCGGGACAATTTCGGGATAAGGGGGGTTAAAACTTCCCTTGTTTTCAATTGATCATCACCAATACTGGAGCCGTCTAAAGGGTAAGAATTTTAGAGGTTTTCTTGTCAGACTTGGCCATGCTCTGTGCATGGCTTTTTTAGTGTTTATTACCTAGGTTGACAAGACGAATCTGAATTAATAACAGCAGCCTCTTGAGTTGGGGATAGACCCGATGAATTCCCCCGAGGGTTATGAATTGGCTTTAAATGTAGTACATGATATCACTCTGCTGCTTGGCATTCCGCAGTTCGCAGACATCTTTCAGGGTATATTTTTGCAAGACGGATTGAGAGGCTTCCTGAGCCTCTTTCCAGACCTCTCGAATGACTTCATTTTCTAGGGTTTTGGGGGTTGAATCATTTTCCGAGAGGCCCGCATCCAAACCTTCTATGCAGGTCACCACATCTAAAAGAGTGATTTTCCAAGGTTCCCGAGCCAAAAGATAACCGCCTTTTGCACCCCTTTGACTGCGAACTAGACCACAGCGCCGTAAGGAGGCTAAAAGTTGCTCTAAGTAACGGTCAGGAATATTTTGTTGAGCAGCTATCTGTCGAATTTGTTGCGGCTCTCCTTTATCATATTGGCTGGCTAACTCTAATAGGGCTAACAGCGCGTATTCACTTTTACAGGAAAGTTCCACTGTTTAAAATACAAGATACGTTTAAGGGCTAAATTGAAAAAATTAGCCACTGTGGTCTATTATACTGCGGTTTTACAGATATTCTTAGACTCGGATCTGCCCCCTTCCCTAAAAATCCCCATCTCGTTGCGCTGAGGCTCCAGATAGTTCTAAACTTTTTTAACTCCGAACGAACGGTCATAGAGAAAGCCTACACTCCTTGGAGAGTGTAGGCTTGGTTAGGGTTCAAAGCTTAAGCAGCTTTGATTTGATTAGGGCAGAAATCGCCCGAAAGAGCGACCTAACTAACGAGTCTGAAAAAACTCTAGGAGTTTTTTTAAATTCGGTGCAGAAGGGAAAGGCGCAAAGCCAATCCCTTCTGAAATTCACGGTTGATTAACCCCAAGCGTTAGACCGGAGGATTCTATCGACCAGGGATCTGATTTCCAAAGTTCTCTAGGATCAAGTCGAAGTTGAGTTGTGGAATGAACTGGTTATCAAAGCTTTGGAAGCGGATTCCTGTATCTTTGTAAACCAGGTACTCTCCAAATGTGATGCTACCGTACCGGCCAAATTGGGCGGATTCGAGAGCAGACAGGAGTGAACCAGCCAGGTTGCTGCGATC